>JAUPKO010000038.1 GCA_030837395.1 Actinomycetota bacterium
ACGCGATCGTCTCGGCCAAGCCTTCGGCGAATGGCACCGCCGGGGCATAACCCAACTCCTCGGAGATCTTGGAGATGTCGACCGAATACCGCAGGTCGTGGCCCTTGCGGTCCACCACCCGCTTGACCATCTCCTCACCCGCCCCCATCGCCTCCAGGATCAGGTACGTCAACTCCTTGTTGGTCAACTCGGTCCCGCCGCCGATGTTGTAGACCTCACCGGCCCGGCCCCCGTCCAGCACCAGTTGGATTCCGTTGCAGTGGTCGTCCACGTGCAACCAGTCCCGCACGTTCAGGCCCTCGCCGTACAACGGCACCGGCAACCCGTCCATCAGGTTCGTCACGAACAGCGGGATCACCTTCTCCGGGAACTGGTAGGGCCCGTAGTTGTTGGAGCACCGGGTGATCCGCACATCCATGCCGAACGTGCGGTGGTACGACCGCGCGATGAGGTCCGACCCGGCCTTGGATGCCGAGTACGGCGAGTTCGGCGCCAACGGCCAGTCCTCCGGCCACGATCCGGACTCGATCGAGCCGTACACCTCATCGGTCGACACGTGCACGAACCGCGCCACCTCGGCGTTCAGCGAGGCCTGCAGCAACTGCTGGGTACCCAGCACGTTGGTCAACACGAAGTCCGCCGCGCCGGTGATGGAGCGGTCCACGTGCGACTCGGCGGCGAAGTGCACCACCGCGTCGTGCCCGGGCACCACCTCGGCCAGCAGCCCGGCATCGCAGATGTCGCCCTCGACGAATCGGTACCGCGGGGAGTCTGCGATCGGTGCGAGGTTCTCGATGTTGCCCGCGTAGGTCAACTTGTCGAGCACCGTGACGTCGGCGTCGGCGAAGGCCGGGTAACTGCCCTCGAGCATGCGCCGGACGAAGTTGGAACCGATGAAACCGGCCGCGCCGGTAACCAGGATGCGCACGCACGAACCTTTCGCTGGGCCTAAACGGTCGCCACGTTGACGAAGTGGCGGAGATGCGTTCAAGTCTACGGCCCGCCGCTCGGGTTACGCTGGCACGCGTGAAGCAAACCTGCCCGGGTCGCGGCGGCCGCCCATGAACGACGTCGCCGTCCGCGCACAGAACCTGTCCAAGCGCTTCATCATGCAGCATGAGCGCCGCACGGCCCTCAAAGAGCGTTTCGTGCGGGGCAAGGCGCCCAAGGGCAAGGAGTTCTGGGCCCTGCGGGACGCCTCGTTCGAGGTCCCCAAAGGCTCGATGTTCGGCATCATCGGCCACAACGGCTCGGGCAAGTCCACTGCGCTCAAAGTCGTGGCGGGCATCTACCGGCCCACCTCCGGCATGGTGCAGGTGAACGGCCGGATGTCGGCCCTGCTCGAACTCGGCGCCGGTTTCCATCCGGAGTTGACCGGTCGCGAGAACATCGCCTTGAACGGCTCGATCCTGGGCATGTCGCGCAAGCAGATCGAGGAGCAGACCGAGGAGATCATCGACTTCGCCGGCATCTCGGGCTTCATCGACTCCCCGGTCAAGACTTACTCCTCGGGCATGTACGTCCGGCTCGGCTTCGCGATCGCGGTCAAGGTCGACCCCGAGGTGCTGGTGATCGACGAGGTGATCGCGGTCGGCGACGAGGACTTCCAGCGCAAGTGCTTCGACTACATCGCCGACCTGCGCAATCGGGGCTCGACGGTCATCATCGTGTCGCACGCGCTGGGCATCGTGTCCGAGGCGTGCGATGCGGCGATGTGGCTTGACCACGGTGAGGTGCAAGTGGTGGGGCCGGCGCGGGAGGTCGTGGACGCCTACCTCAAGAAGGTCAATGACGCCGAAGCAGCGCTGACCGGCCTGTCCCCGAGTCAGCAGTTGGGCCTGTCCCGGCGGGGCTCCGGTGAGATCCTCGTCACCGGCATCGAGTACCTCGATGGCGACGGCCGGCCCATGCCGTTCCTGGTCAACGGCGAGGCGTGCGGCGTGCGGCTGTCGTACCTGGCTCGCAAAGAGGTCGACGGTGTGGTGTTCGGGTTGAACTTCTTCAACTCCTCCAACATCAACGTGGCCGGCGCCACCAGTGCCTCGCAGGGCCACGAGACGGTCCAGACAGGTGCTGGTGTGGTCGAATTCAGCCTGCCGGCCATGCCGCTGTCGCCGGGCAAATACACGGTCTCCACCGCCGTCGTCACCCGCACGCGGTTCATCGATCTGGTGGATCTGCAGGTCGAGTTGACCGTGCGCAACGGCGGCACCATCCCCAACGGCCTCGTGCGGCTCACCGGCGATTGGCGTCGCAGCGAGGCCGAGGCCGACCCGCAGGTGCTCGCCGCGCTGGGTGAGCCGGTCGAGCCGGAGACCGTCGTCGGCTTCGGCAGTCCGGTTCCGCAGCGTCCGGCCCCTGCACCAGCCGGGTGACCGAGGTCATGATCCACCCCCGCGCCGTTGGCCGGGGGCGGCTCGTCCGAGGGCTAGGCTGCCGGGTGTGAAGGGAATCGTCTTGGCCGGTGGCACCGGCTCCCGGCTGTGGCCGATCACCCGCGGCGTGTCAAAGCAGTTGCTGCCGGTGTTCGACAAGCCGATGATCCACTACCCGATCAGCACGCTCATGGCCGCCGGCCTGCGCGAGGTCCTGGTCATCACCACCGCCGAGGACCAGCCGGCGTTCCAGCGCCTGCTCGGGGACGGCTCGGAGTTGGGGATGCGATTCGAGTACATCGTGCAACCCCGGCCCGAGGGGCTGGCGCAGGCGTTCCTGCTCGGCGCAGACTTCCTCGCCGGCGACGCCGCGGCCCTCGTGCTCGGCGACAACATCTTCCACGGTGTGGGCCTGGGCACCCGGCTGGCCGACCTCGTCGACCCCGCCGGGGGGCACGTGTTCGCCTACCGCGTGGCCAACCCGCGCGAATACGGCGTTGTCGAGTTCGCACCCGACGGCACGGTGCTCTCGCTGGCGGAGAAGCCCGAGAAACCCAAGAGCAACTACGCCGTGCCCGGGCTGTACTTCTACGCGGCCGACGTCGTCGAGATCGCCGGATCGATCACCCCCAGCGCCCGCGGCGAACTCGAGATCACCTCGGTCAACGAGGAGTATCTGCGTCAAGGCCGGCTCAAGGTCGCTGTGCTGCCGCGCGGCACGGCCTGGCTGGACACCGGGTCCTTCGAGTCGCTGCACGACGCCACCGAATACGTGCGAGTGCTGGAGAAGCGCCAGGGCACGAAGGTCGGCTGCGTGGAGGAGATCGCCTGGCGCCGCGGCTGGATCGACGACGACCAACTGGCTGCTCTGGCCCAGCCGTTGCTCAAGAGCGGCTACGGCACCTACCTGCTCGGCCTGCTTGACGATCCAGCCAACCGGGAGGCTCGTCCGTGAGTTCCATCACCCGTTCCAGTAGGGGCACCCCGTGGACCTACCGGGGGCTGATCTGGAACTTCGCCCGGCGCGACCTCAAGGCGCGATTCCGGGGCACCCTGCTGGGCTGGCTATGGTCGTTGATGTTGCCGTTGGCGACGCTGCTGATCTACGCGGCCGTGTTCTCGGTGATCTTCCGCGCGGTGCCGCCGCCGCTGGGCAACGGCGATCCGGGCATCTACGTGATCTGGCTGCTCGTGGGTATCGTCACGTATTCGTTCTTCGGTAACGGCGTCACCATGTCGATGCCGAGCCTGCTCAGCGCCGGCAACCTGCTGCAGAAGATCTACATCCCCAGCTACGTGCCGGTGATCGGCACGGCCATCGCCACCTCGGTGCAGTCGCTGATCGAGTACGTGATCCTGCTCGCGGTGCTGGTGGCTGTGGGCAATGTCGGCGTGACGTGGCTGGCGTTCCCGGTGTTGCTGGTGCTGTTCTTCCTGTTCATCCTGGCTGTGTCGATGACGCTGGCAGTGCTCAACGTCTATGCCCGCGACCTGCAACAGATCACCGGCGTGGTCATCCAGCTGCTGTTCTTCCTCAGCCCGATCCTCTACCCGCTGGACCAGGTGCCCGAGGACTACAAGGGCATCCCGGTGCGAGCGATCATGGCGGCCAACCCCGTGGCGGAGTTCATCGTGGCGTTCCGCAACGTGCTCTATGACCTCACCATGCCGTCGTGGCAGAACCTCGCGGCGCTGGTCGCCTGGACCGCCGGTGCGGGGCTTTTGGCCTGGCTGGTCTACCTGCGCAAGGGGCAGGACATCGGCGAGGCGGTCTAGCCGCACATGCGTGGGTGAGCCCCGCACGCGTCCGGCGGCGGTTGCGTATGCTCGCGTGCGTGAGCGCTTCCCCCGACGTGCCGACGGCTGATCCGGCGCCCAAAGCCCGCGCCAAACAAGCCGTCAAGCGATTCCTTGCTCGGCCGACCAACGCCCGGCGAGCCCGGCGGGCGGCCGATGTGCAGGTGCGGGCGGCCCACAAGCTGCTCGGCTTCGCCCAGCGGGTCGACCACTACGTCCGCAGTCAGCCGGACCCGGACCTTGACGCCATCGAGCTGCACGCCCGCATGTTGCGCTCCTACTACGACCACCTGCGCAGGCATGTGGCGACCCTGCCGCTGCAGCCCACCATCAGCGTGCTGGTGCCGGTCTACCGCCCCGATCCGGCCTACCTGCGTGAAGCGCTGTCGAGTATCGCCCTGCAGGTGTACCCGCAGTGGCAGGCGTGCATCGTCGACGACGCCTCCAATGACCCCGCCGTCACGGCTGTGATCGAGGAGTTCCGGGCCAACTTCCCGGACCGGGTCAAGGTGGCCGTGCACGAGGTCAATCAGCACATCTCGGCCACCTCCAACACCGCCCTCGGCCTCGCGGACGGCGACTACGTGGCCCTGCTCGACCACGATGACCGGCTCTACCCGCAGGCCCTGGCCGAGGTCGTCAAGGCGATCAACACCCGGTTCCAGTTGACCGGCGCCGAGCCCGAGGTGATGTACAGCGATGAGCGAGTGGTGGGCCCGGACGGCGAACTGCTCTACAACTCGTGGTTCAAACCCGGGTGGTCCTGGTACCTGTACCTGTCCACCAACTACACCAACCACCTGAGTGTCTACAGTCGTGCCTTGTTGCAGGCGATCGGCGGCTTCCGGGTGGGCTTCGAAGGGGCACAGGACCACGACCTCATGCTGCGCGCGGTGGACGCCGCGCAGACCGACGTGCTGCAGATCCCGCTGGTGCTCTACCAGTGGCGCTCCCACCCGGGCAGCACCGCCGGCGAGGAGGGTGGCGAGGCCAAACCGTACTCGCGCCGCAACGGCATGCGCGCCGTGCAGGAGGCCGCCGCGCGGCACGGCAAGAGCGTCGAAGTCGACATCGACCCCTTCACCGATCACTACCGGTTGTCGTTCTCGCTGCCCGAGCCGCGCCCGCGGGTGTCGGTGGTGATCCCCACCAAGGATCGACCCGACCTGGTTCGCGGCTGCGTCACCTCCATCTTCAACCGCAGCACCTACCCCAACCTCGAGGTCGTGCTCGTCGACAACGGCAGCACCGATCCGCGCACCCTGGCCTTCTACGACCAGTTGCAGGCCTCGGAGCATCAGGTCCGGGTGGTGTATGACCCCGAGTACTTCAACTTCGCCCGGCTCAACAACACCGGTGCGCGCGCGGCCTCGGGTGACTACCTGGTGCTGCTCAACAATGACACCGAGGTGGTCGCCCCGGACTGGGTCGAGCAGATGCTCATGTATGCGCAGTTCAACGATGTCGGCGCGGTGGGGGCCAAACTGCTCTACCCGGACCAACGGATCCAGCACGCCGGGATCGTCGGGGTCGGCGCACACATCGCGGACCACACCGCCATGACAATTCCGAACGACCACCACTTCCTCATGGACCTGCCGCATGTGGTGCATGAGGCTGTGGCGGTCACCGGTGCTGCGGTGATGGTCAAGGCCACTGACTATGCCGAGGTCGGTGGGCTCGACGAGCGGTTCGTGCCCAACGGTTACGGCGACGTGGACTTTTGCCTGCGCCTGCGCGAGCTGGGCAAGTCGGTGGTCTACACCCCCTATGCGGTGTTGATCCACTTCGAGTCCGTCAGCCGGCGCCGCAATGTCGAACTGTCGGAGACTCAGTACATGCGCAACCGGTGGGGCTCCGAACTGCTCAACGACCCTTACCTCAACCCCAACCTCATGCGCGGGGGGCAATACAACCAGGACCTGGACCTGATCCAACCCGAGATCGACCAGGACACTTTCGCCACCTGGTTGGCCAACGGTTCGCCCGGCAGCAACGACGCCTGACCCGCGCCGGCGGCTAGACTTCGCCCATGCTGCCTGCCCGACCGGCCGACCATCCGCTCGCGCTGTATCGGGACCGCACCACCCTGCAACGCATCGACGACCTGCAGACCGCCGGCGCCATCGGCCCGGTGGGGGCCGAACCCGGGGTTGCTGTGGTGATCCTCAACCTGGACCGGCCGGGCCTCATCGTGCCGCTGCTGCGGGTGCTGACCGCCGGCACGGACGCTTTCGCGGCGCGCGGGTTGGGGTTGCAGATCATCGTGGGGGACACCGGATCGACCGACCCGCAGGTGCTGGCGTGTTACCAGGAGTTGGCCGATCGGATCACCGTGGTGCCGGACCTGGACTACCAGTTCTCGGCCTGCAACAACACCTGTGTCAGCGGCCGGGTCAGTCATGATCATGTGCTGTTCCTCAACAA
>JAUPKO010000401.1 GCA_030837395.1 Actinomycetota bacterium
CGGCGAACCTGCCTGTTGCGGGCGAGCTTGCACTCGACCAGCTCCAGTCGTCCCTCGTCGGTGATGACCACCACGTCGGCGGGGCCAACACCTGATTCGAACTCGGTGCACGCCACAGCCGGCTCGTCCACCCCCGGCAGCAGTTCGGGGTGCTCGGCCAGGATTGCCTGCAGCGCCGTCTCGTCGGCGTACCCGGTCAACGACGGCGACTCCCACGCCCCGTCTCCGCTTCGGATCAGGATTCGGTCCTCACCGGCCATCGCATACCTCCTCATCGTCTCGTCGTGCTGGTGACTCCCGCGAGTTGCGTGGTGCCCACCGCGCCCGGACTCGCTCCGGCACGGCTCACATCGTGGACTGTGCCATCAATCGCGCGGGCCGCGCTCACCCCAGCAGCAAACTCAATACGCGCCCGGCGTCGGCAGGTACCGCCCGGTCTGCATGCGCAGGCGGTGCAGTTGCCTGCGCAGGGCTGCCTTGTTCTTGGCGTCGCTCTTGGTCCGGTGCCCGCGGGCCTCCAGCATGCGTGCGAGCAGGCCCTCCGCCTGCATGGCCGCTTCCTTGCTGTTGAACACCGGTGTGCCCAGCATTAAGTCCTCTCGCAACCTCACAGCACGCGCTCGCGGGCGCGGCGGCGTGCCAGTCAGACAGAAGATCCTGGCCGCCAACGGGCCGCCCTGCGCGTGCTGATCGAAGCGCTTCTGCACCGGGCTGGCGGTGTGCCCGACATAGAAGTTCCACCGGCAAGCGGGGGCGAGCGATTCAACCTCGATCACGTACACCCGATAGGTGCCCCCATAGTGTTGCGACGGCGGCAACGCCACAAGGTCAAGCCACTTTGCATACCCCTGGCCGGCGGTCAATGACCGGGCCAGGTCCGGCGCAGGCACCGGTGGATCCGTGTCCGTCATGTTCGCCCCCCCATCCCCGCCACAATGTAGCCCCTCACCCCAGCGTGTTATCCCGGGTCGCGCCCCCTCAAAGCTCCGGGTCCACCACACCGTCTGTCCGGCCAGATCGACACCGGGGTACCGCCGGTCGGCCCGCCAACACCACAAGCGTCTACGCGAACGAATCCTCACCGCCCCTGGCGAACTGACAGCCCCCGAAAGCCCAGTGTCGCCCAGACCTCTGAGGCCGGCGGCGCATTGGCGCCCAGGTGTTGGCAGGGGGTTCCCGGGGTGTGTCGCGAAGGTCGGGGAGAAGGTCGACTAGGAGGTGGGGTGAGTGCCGGTTCACTGGCTGTTGTCCACAGGGTCTTCGGGAGTCCAATGCGCGGGGGTGGGCAGCGCTGGCGCCCCGTCGGCAGCCCGTGGCCCGTCCAAGTCGAAGTGGGCATTGGAACCGCAGCGTTCCGACTACCATCGACGGATGAGCGCTGGGGTCGGACGAGACTGGACCCGCGCCAATGTTGGAGAACTGCTCGCCGCACACAAGAAATCCTGGCAATGTTGCGTGAGCGGAACGTCATTCGGAGCGAGATCCAGCCGACCGGCGACCTGGCCGAACTGATCGCCCACAGAAATTGCGGCGGAGAGTTGGCATCCCAATCAAACGCCGGATGGGACATCACGGCGCCGGAAGGGACGACCATCCAGGTGAAGGCCCGTCGTAACCTGCCGAAGGCCCGCCACTACGGCTTCGTGACCCCGGACTCCGAAGCAGTGTTGTACCTGTTCGTGATTCCTGAAGCCGACTACTCGAATGTCATCTGCGCTTCCGAGGTCGACGGCGTGGACGTCGAGGGGTTGGGTCCGCCGCTGGGTGGGAAGGCACGCCCTGGCTCCCGGAGGGTGTCCTTCCGCGCGCTCGACGGGTTCAAGGGCAAACGCGATGTCACCTCCCGTGCTCGTGAGGCATACGGGGGGATCCTGGGCGCCCAAGGATGTATCCATCCCGGAGGAGCAACGGAGGCGTTTCCCCGTCTGCGACGGTCCGCTGCGAACCGTGGTGCACATCCGGCACGCTGTGAGGCCCAAGAGCGGGAAGACACCCAGGTATCCGTGGAAGCCGTGGACACAAGGGAAGCCGTGGAGAACACATGCCTGGTCTGATGGAACCCTTACAGGTTCGCCGAGGCACTTCCGCCCAGGCGAAAGGCGAAAAGGGGTGGGCGACAGGCTACGGCGTCCGCATTGGCTAGCGACGAGCCAGGAAATGCGCGTAACCGTATCCGGTGGGGCGTCGGCGCTATGCATCGTCCATCCCGCACTCCACAGCGGCCATCCGCACGGCAGCGCGTTGCCGCCGGAGTCCAGGATCAGCCGAATTGCGGTCCCGTCGGCCCGGCATTCGATGAGTGTGGGCTAGCGTTGACAGGCAGGCCCGCGGCACCGCAACCAAAGGGAGATGTGGGCCTCGGCGGTGCGGGTAGCGGCGCCGCCTGTGACAGGAAGGGGGCTGGTTGATGGAAGCCACGCTTGAGCCGCGGCTGGTGATTCCTGGGGCAAGTGACACGCCGGCGGTTTCCGGCACGTTTGTGGTGCCGGACTACCAGCGCGGCTATCGGTGGGGAAGGTACGAGGTGCGTCAACTTCTCGACGACCTCTGGGATCACTTGCGGCGAGCCGAACAGCGAAAGGAGTTACCCTCCCCCTACTTCCTGCAGCCGATCGTCGTTCTCGCTCGCGAGGACAACTCGTGGGAACTCATCGATGGCCAGCAGCGCCTGACGACGCTGTTCCTGCTCACCCGGTACATCGCGACGAGATTGCCTGGAGCCAACGTCCGCTACACCCTCACCTACGAGACCCGCAAGCGCCAAGGTCACGACAGCAACCGTTTCCTCGAGTCCCTGCCAGCCGTCGAACCCGACGAACGCCACGCCAACGTCGACTTTCACCACATGGCGCTGGCCTGCGACGCGATCGCGGAGTGGTTTGAGGAACGCAAGAACGCTAGCCAGGCGGCCATCGATTTACACACCGCACTGTCCAAGTGGGTCTACGTCATCTGGTACGAGGCGCCAGCCGGAACTGATGCGAACAGTCTCTTCACCCGGCTCAACCGGGACCGCATCCCGCTTACCGATTCCGAGCTGATCAAAGCCCTCGTGCTCGCAAGGGACGGGGCAGCTGCCGGTAAGCCCCACCGTCGGGAGGAGGTCGCCGCGCAGTGGGATTCCTTCGAGCGCGACCTCCACGACCCGAAGTTGTGGGCATTCCTCACCGGGACGGTCGAGGAGCGGCCAACCCACATCGACTTCCTCTTCGAGACCATGACTCAAGGTGGCGAGCGGCACGATAGGCCGCGCTACCAGACGTTCACCGAGGTGTGGGATCGCATCAGTGGCGCACCCACCCACGCCGATAGCAAACCCGGTGCCGCAGCGTTCTGGCACGACGTCGTGGAACGGCACGGTCTGCTCACCGGCTGGTTCCACGACCGCGGGCTCTACCACCGCATCGGCTACCTGGTTGCCTCCGGCGATTCCATTCGCGATCTCGTGCAGGAGGCCCAGCCCCGCACCCACTCGGCATTCCGCACGTACCTGATCGAACGGACCCGAGCGCGCCTGGGTCTCACCGAGGCAGGACTCTCGCTGCTGCGCTATGACCACGGCTCGGGCAGAGAGAAATGCGGCCAGGTGCTGCTGCTGATGAACGTCGAGACGGTGCTTGGCGATGACGGCAATGTCGTCACGGTCCTTCGCGATGACGCCGCCCGAGGCCTTTTCCCCTTCGACTCCTACTCGCGCCAAGGCTGGTCGCTGGAACACATCCACGCCCAGAAGGCCCAGCAGTTGCGCAGAGAGCCCGAGAGGCGCGACTGGCTGAGGGCCTACGCAGGCACGATCACCGCCCAGTGGCCGGGCG
>JAUPKO010000402.1 GCA_030837395.1 Actinomycetota bacterium
ATGCCCTCCTGGAACAACGCGATGAGGTGTTGGTCGAAGGTCTGCATGCCGTAGTAGGCGCCGTCGGCCACCAGCGACATGATGGTCGAGGTCTTGGCCGGATCGGTGATGGCGTCGGCGATGCGGCCCGTGGCGATGGCGATCTCCATCGCCACTGCGCGGCCGGACCCACTCGCACGCTTGACCAGTCGCTGGCACAGGATGCCGCGCATGGATCCGGCCAGCGCGAACCGCACTTGCTGCTGCTCGTGCGGGGGGAAGAAGTCGATGATCCGGTTGACCGTCTCCTGCGCGTCCACGGTGTGCAGCGTGGACATGACGAAGTGGCCCGTCTCGGCGGCGGCGAGGGCGGCTTTGACGGTTTCGGCGTCGCGCATCTCGCCGACGAGGATCACATCCGGGTCCTGGCGCATCGCGCCACGCAGCGCGGCCAGGAAGTCGCGCGTGTCGACCCCGACCTCACGTTGGTTGACCATGGCCATCTTGTCGTGGTGGATCACCTCGATCGGGTCCTCGATGGTGACGATGTTGACCGACTTGTGCGTGTTGATGTGGTCGATCATGGCCGCCAGCGTGGTGGTCTTGCCCGATCCGGTGGGACCCGTGACCAGCACGATGCCGCGCGGCTCAAGCGCCAGGTTGTAGAGCACCTGGGGCACCTGCAGGCTCTCCAGACTTGGCGCGCCCACGCTCACGTGTCGAAAGACCATGCCGGCGGCCCCTCGCTGTCGCAGTGCATTGACACGGAAGCGGCCCACGCCCTCCTTCTGGTAGGCGAAGTCGGCCTCATTAGTCTCGGCGAACGCCTTCGCCTGGTCGGACCTGATGATCTCGGCCACCAGCGCCTCGGTGTCCTCCGGGGTGAGTTCGGGGTAGTCGATGGAGTGCAGGGTGCCGTCGATTCTCACCCGTGGCGGGCTGCCGGCTTTGATGTGCAGGTCAGAGCCCTTGACAGCGACCAAGGAGGCAAGGAAGTCGTCGATGCGCAAGTCCGAGTCAAAGGTGACGAGCGGGAGTTTCGACGGGATTGCCGGTGCGGGCGCCGCGGGGGGAGGCTCAGGTGCCGGCGCCGCAGGTGGGGGTGGGGCGGCCTGCCGCGGCGGTTGCTGGGGCGGTGGGGGTTGCTGGCTCGGGGCCGGAGCCGACGGTGGAGCCATCGGTGCCGAGACCGTCATTGGCCGCCCTGCCGGGGCGCCGGGGGGCGGCGCCCAGGCCGGGCGCGGACGGGAACTGTCGAACTGGTTCACGCCTCACCGTATCGCCGCGCTGGGCCGCTTCGCGCAGGGATCGACGGCGCCCGCGTGATCACACCGGCTGGTCGACCTCGCCATGGCTGGAGCAACGGGCGCGCCATCCGTCGGGTACCACCTGGACGATCAGCCGTCGGCGGCAGGTGGTGCAGTACCGCGGCGGCTCAAGTCGCAGGGCCTGGGCGCAGGCTGGGTGCTCGGCACCGGGTTCGCCGCATCGTCCGCAGTAGGGGCCGTCAGCCGGGGAGAAGTCGCTCATGGATGCCATGGTGTCCGATGCCACCGCGAGGGTTGAGCAGCACCCCGCGAGTAGGGTTTGACCATGGTTGAGGACGACAACACTTGGGCAGAGTCCATTGGGGCCGCGGGCACGATGGACTTCGCCGTGACCGACTCCGATACCGCTGCTGCGGTGGGTTCGGGAGTGGTGCCGGTCCTGGGCACGCCGATCCTGGTGGCGTGGCTGGAGGCCACCACCCTGCAGGTGGTCGAAATGCCTGAGCACTCCGTGTCCCTCGGGGTGCATATCGATGTCGCGCATCTGGCCCCGTCGGCGATCGGGACCGCAGTGACGTGTGAAGCCGAATTGGTGGGGGCCGCCGGCCTGCGACTGACGTTCCGGGTGGCGGCGCGCAACGAGGACGGCACCGCCATCGCTTCGGGCACCATCGACCGGGTCGTGGTGCAACGCGAGCGGTTCCTGTCCCGGCTCCAGGCTGGTTGATACCTGCCGGAGGCGGCGCGTTGCGGGTGCCAGCGAACCTGAATCGCGCCCCGCTACAGCCCGGTGGTGGAACGTGGATAGGCCGCTTCCGGGTCGGTAACTACGTTGACCAAGTAGGGCACCCCGGAGTTCATGGCCCGGTCGATCGCCGGGCCGATGGCCGCAGGCTCAGTCACCAATTCCCCGGCGCCACCCAGTGCCGTGACCACCTCGTCGTAGCGCAGTCCCGGTTGCAGGTCCGCTGCCACGTCGTAGGTGTGCAGAAGCCGCATCGGGTGCTTCTCCAGGCCCCATGCTCCGTTGTTGCCCATGATCATGACGGTGGGGATGTTGTGCCGCACCAAGGTGTCGACGTCCATGAGCGAGAAGCCGGCCGCGCCGTCGCCGAGGAGTAGCACGGTGGGTGAACCGGGGTGGGCCAGACCGCTCGCGATGGCATAACCCAGGCCCGTTCCGAGGCAGCCGAAGGGCCCTGGGTCCATCCAGTGTCCGGGTCGAGCAGGCTCGATGAAGCGGCCCGCAAACGACACGAAATCGCCACCGTCACCAATGACAACGGTGTCGTCGGTGAGCCTCGGCAGGAGTTCGCCGTAGATGCGAGCCGGATGGACGGGATCACTGTCGGAGGTCAACATCGCGGCATCTTTGGCCACCGCAGCATCCGCCGTCGCGCGCAATTGCTCCGCCCAGGGGCGGTAGCGATCAGTCGAGGCCTTGGCGGACCAGGCCAGCGCGAGGGCCTCGAACATCATGGCCAGGTCGCCGGCGGCCGTGGCCACCGGCCCCGCGTGGTCCGAGAGTTGGTCTGGTGAATCGGCCAGGTGTACGACGGGGGCGGGCGGCTCGCCGAACATGCCGTACCCCAGCCGGAAGTCCAACGGGGTACCGGCCACGATCACCACGTCTGTGCCGGCGAACGCAGCGCCGCGGGCCCGGGTGACGAGGAGGCGGTGACCACGCGGCAGCACCCCGCGGGCCATGCCGTTGGTGATCACCGGGACGCCTGTCATCTCGGCGAAGTTCAGCGCCGCGACCTCGGCGCCCCCCATCCACACATCCGATCCGAGGATCAACAGGGGGCGTTCGGCGCGGGCCAGGAGGGCGGCGATCGTTGCCACGGCCTCGGGGTCCGGCGCGACCGGCTCACCCGCGGTGCGGACCGGGGCGGCAGCCTGTGCCGGCGTGTAGAACCGATCCATCGGTACGTCGACGAATACCGGACCACGGTGTGGTGCAGCGGCCGTCGCGAACGCGGCCTCGGTGTCGGCGCCGATCGTCTGCGGGTCGGTCAGAGTGCTGGCAGCTTTGGTGATCGGCGCGACCAGGGGCACGTGGTCGATCTCTTGCAGGGCCCCGGTGCCCCAGCGGAAGGCCGGCGCGCGCCCGCCCACCACCAGCATCGGTACGCCGTTGAAGTGGGCCGAGGCGATGGCACTCATGCCGTTCGTCACCCCCGGTCCTGCCGTGATGGCGGCGAACCCGGGGGTGCGAGTGAGCTTCGCCGTGCCCTCGGCCGCGAACACCGCAGTGGCCTCGTGGCGAGTATCGACCAGGCGCAGCGGTCCCGAGCGCAGCGCCGAGGAGTTGTCGCGGCCGGCCGCGTCGTACCCGCTCGGGCCGCCTACCGCCGCGTCGTACAGCGGGAACACGTGCGCACCGGAGAGAGTGAACAGCGCCTGCACGCCATGTGCCTGCGCAGCGGCGAGCATGTGGGCCCCGCCGTGGCCGTTGACGGACCCGTCGCCATTCGGCGTTTCGGCCCCGGACGTGCTCAAATCAGGCTCACAAAAACCGCCACCAACAGAGCGATGATGAGCACGACAGCGACGGCCGTGATCACGTTCTTGTCCATCATGAGCAGATGTTCCTCTCGCCGGGCGGGCCACCGGTCGAAGGGTCCGGTGTTGCCTTGCATCGTATTGTGCCCGGACCAATCCGGTGGGCAGTGCCATGGACGTGAAAGCGCCCCGCCGATGTTTCGGCGGGGCGGAGACCGTGCGCCGGCTAGGCCAGGGCTGCGCGAAGTCCGGCGAGGGCGGGGGTGACGCTGCCGTCGGGGTAGACCATGCCGTAGCCGGTGTTGTTGGCATCGGTGGAGGCGACGCGGTCGTTGTACCAGTAAACCCGGGTCACTTGGGGGTAGGTCGTCTGGATCAGGTCGATGGTGCGGGCGAGGTAGTCGGCCTGGGTGGCCGGGCTGACGCCGCGCTGCCAGTTGGCCGTGTCAGGGGCGGTCTGGGCCACGCGCCAGCCGAACTCGGTGAACCAGATTTGCTTGCCGCCGTCGCCGTAGGCCTTCATCGCGGCGATCAGGGCGGGCAGGTGGTTCATGCGCCACATCGTGCCATTGTCGGGAAGCTCGGGGGCCTCGTCGGCGACGCCCTGGTAGGGGTGCACTCCCATGATGTCGTACTTGCCCTTGGCGCCAGCCGCGAGAGCCTTGCGGACCCACACATCATCGACGTAGCTGGTGCCGCCGAAGACGACCTTGGCGCTGGGGCTGCCAGCCTTGAAGCCGGAGTAGGCGGCCTTGAGCATCCCGGCGTAGACCTTGGGGTTGGCACCCCGCATGAAGTTGTTGTCGTTGGGCTCGTTCCAGAACTCCCAGGCCTGGACGGTCGCCTTGTAGCGGATCGCGAGGCGCTTGGTGACTGAGGTCAGTCCGTTGAGGCCCGTCTTGCTGGTGACCGGGACCAGCTCGTCCGTGGAACCGTTGGCCCACTTCGGTGCCATCCACAGGGTTACCATGGGGGACAGTCCGCGCTCCGCCGCCATGTTGATCGCGTTGTCGACCTGGGCCAGGCCCCAGGTGTCGAAGGTTCCGGACTTGACCGGCTCGAGCATCCGCCACGAGACGTCGATCCGGACCGTCTGGGCGCCGTTCGCCTTGAGTGCGTCGAGCACGACCGCGCGCTGGGCGTCGGTGTAGTCGCCCCAGGTGCCGTGGAACTGGACTCCGAAGACCGGGGCAGGAGTGGCGGCCGAGGCCGGCGCGGCGGCGCCGAAAATCATGAGCAGTGATCCCACCAGAGCCACCAGGACGGCTCCGACTACCGAACGTGCTCCCGCCCCTGTGCGACCCTCGATGATTGCCATGTCAAGCGCATCGGAGCCCCCGCAACCTGACTTGAGGGCGCCTGAAGAGAATTTCTATTCAGTTTTCCCTTACTCCTTCGCAGGGCAGAACGAGGCGACGACCAGCGTCACCGGACCGGGCTCGTCCTGGGCGGCATCGGGGTACTGAGGGGGTGACTTGAGAGGGGTCCGTCGAACGTATGACCCCAGGTGGGCGCGGTCGACGACGGACCGAGTTCAGGGCTGCGCTGGCTCCTGGCCAGTGGCCGGTCCGTCCCAGCGGCGCAGCAGGACGGCGGCGACCACCACCAGCACCGCGCCGATCACGGTGAAGGTCACCCGCTCCGCGGTGAGGGTGAGGCTCTTATCCTCGTCACCCAAGGAGGCGAAGAGCAGCAGCATCGGCGTCAGGAACAGGGTCTGCATGAAGTAGTTGCCGCCCATGGCGTAGGTCGCCAATAGGTACAGGCACACGAGAGCCACCACCGCCGCTGCCCAGGTCGGCAGGGTAAAGGCGACGAGCAACGCGATTGCCGCTCCACCCAAGGTGCCCAGGAGTCGGCCCTCGAGGGTGTCCCGACGTTCCTCCGGCAGGGGTCGAAGCGCCACCACAACCGTCACGGCGATCCAATATCCATGCGACACGTCGTTGGCCAATGACCAATACATCGCCGCGGCCGACAGCACACCCAGCACGATCGCGTGGTGCCAGGCGACCGCGGTCCGCACCGGATGCCTGGGGGCCTCGAACTTCATCATGCGAGCGACCAACAAGCCCACCAGGGCGCCGGCCAGCACCCATACGGCCGACTCCCACGACGTCAGATCGATCGGCCCCGGTCCGAAGAGGATCACGATGATCGGGGTCAAACCCAGCAGGCCGGCCGACCGTTGATTCACGACCGCCATCAGGACTGCCGCCACCAGCATCAGCCCAGCGATCTGCCACGGTGACTCGTGGGCGATCGTCGACACTGCCGCCAGGCCCGCGGTGACGGTCGCGGCGATGGCCACCCCGGTGTTGTTGGCGAACGGTGCCACCGCCATCGCCACGCCGGACGCGATGCCGAAGGCGAACCCCGCCGATTGGCCGGCCGTGGTGGTGACGATTGCCGACGGGATCATGATCGCGATCAGCAGGATCGCCGCCCCTTTGGGGGTACCCGAGACTGGTCGGGTGAACAGGCTCATCGCGGCTGCCGGTCCATGCCGACGGCGGGGGTGTCGCCCGGTGTCGGCAGCGAGGAGCGGGAGGAGCAGTAGGTGGGCACGGCACCAGTGTGCAGGGGGCGGCGCACACCCGCACGATCCATGGTTCGTGTCACCCGCCTGGGGTGACGTGGATCGTCGCGAAGTCGTGGACGACCTATCGTCGCCACAAGGGAAGAAGTGCAACAACCGTCGAGCAAGGAGAAGACGTGGCAGACGTCAACGTGGCCCAGGCCGCCCATGAGCAGGCTGAAGTGTTCTTCACCAATCGGCGCCTGAGCCGGGGCGAACGAGCGGACCGGGGCGCCCGGATGCGACTCGAGGTGCCCCTGTCCAGTCACGCACAAGTGCCCCAGATGTCCCAGCGCCGCGATCCGGTTGAGATTCTGCGCGGTCAGGAGGTCACTCGTGAGGCGGCCTTGGTACCCCTGCGCTACGAGAGGATGTCGGCCAGTCCGTTCGCCTTCCTGCGCGGCGCTGCCGCCGTGATGGCCAGCGACTTGTCGATGGTGCCGCGCACGACTCTGCGCACACAACTCTGCGGTGACGCCCACCTGTCCAACTTCGGTATGTTCGCCTCCGTCGACCGTCGGTTGGTATTCGACCTCAACGATTTCGACGAGACCCTGCCGGGGCCCTTCGAGTGGGATGTCAAGCGGCTGGCGGCCAGCGTTGCCGTGGCCGGGGCGGCCCTCGAGATCAGTCGCAAGGACGCCCATCGGGCAGCTCGGGCAGCGGTCGGGGCCTACCGGGAGACCATGATCAGGCTCGCGCAGCTGTCGACGCTTGAGGTGTGGTTCGCGCGCCTGGATGTGGACAGCCTCATCGATGAGGCGGGCAAGAGTGAGCTCGCAAAGGCCACGCGGCAGGCCCGCAAGAAATCTCGCACGCGCACGTCTGACACGACCGCGGGCAAGCTCACCGAAGCAGGGCCGAACGGACGTCAGTTCCGAACCGAGGAGCCGGTGCTGGTGCGGGTGCCCGAGGAACGCCGCGAGGAGGTCATTGCGAGATTGACTGCGCTTTACACCGAATACCTGGGCACCCTGCCGCCGGATCGCACGGCTCTGTTGATGCGCTACTCCTTCGTCGACGTCGCACACAAGGTGGTTGGCGTGGGCAGCGTCGGCACCAGGGCGCTGGTGCTGCTGTTGGAGTCCGGGGACGGTGAGCCGCTGCTGCTGCAGATCAAGCAGGCTGGCGAGTCGGTGCTGGCGCCCTACCTGGGGGCCAGCCGGTTCGACCAGGGCGGTCAGCGAGTGGTGCTCGGCCAACAGTCGATGCAGGCCACCGGCGATCCGTTCCTGGGCTGGGCCCGTGGCCAGGACCGCGACTACTTCGTGCGCCAACTCAAGGACATGAAGGGCTCCATCGAGCCCGACCTGCTGTCGGCCAAGTCGTTGCGGCAGTACGCCCGGCTGTGCGGTGCCGTGCTCGCTCGCGCCCACGCCCGCACCGGCGACGCCAGCACGATCGCCGGCTACCTTGGTGAGGAGGACACTTTCGAGAGGGCCGTTGCCGATTTCGCCATGGCCTACACGGCGATCACGGTGGCCGACCACGACGCGTTGGTGACGAGCCTGGCTGCGGCCGCGGGTTAACGTGATCGGGTGCGTCCGACGACCGAGGCGCCCGGCGTGATCGACCGTGATCGCCTCACGCGGGACATCCTGGCTACGCCCGCCGGGGCGATGTGCCTGCTGCAGGCTCCTCGTGGCTATGGAGTCACCACGGCCCTGACTCGTGCGATGGCCGCGGCCGAGGGGCCGGTGCGATGGGTGGACGCCTCCGGGCTGACGCAGGTCGGCTCGTTGACGGCCGCGGTCGGTGCGTGGGCCGACGAGAAGTGGTTGGTGATCGACGGTGTGGGCGATCCGTCGCTGGTAGGCGCGGATTTGGCGGACCTCGCCGGGGTGATCCCCGACGACGCCCGGGTGGCGGTCGGCGGCACCGTCCCGCTGGGCATGCTGGTGCTGGATCAGCCGTGGTCCAATCTGCTGGACCGAGGCACCCTCGCGTTCACCGACGATGAGGCAATGGCCCTGCTGATGGCCCTCGCGCCGGCGGTTGATCCGGCGGAGTTGTCGCTGGTGAGCCGATGGTGTGAGGGCTGGGCGGCGGCGTTGGTGCTGGCGGCCAGTCGGCTGCGCCGCGGGGCCCAGGACACCGAGGAGTGGCTGCGAGCAACTGGCCCTGAGGTGCTGGTCGGCCGCTGGTTCGAGGCCCAACCGGATCATGTGCGTCGATTCCTGCTGGACACGGCCCTCCTCGACGACTTGCTGGTCGGACCCTGCGATGCGGTGCGCGAGGCGACGGACTCGGGCCACATCCTGGCCGGATTCGACACTGCCGAGGGCCCCGTCGCGCGCGCAGGCGCGGGGGCGGGCGGGCACCCGAGGTGGCGGCGGCACCGCCTCCTGACCGAACTCCTGCGCGCTCGCACCCCCGTGACGCAATCGCACCGCTGGGCACACCGGCAGGCTGCTGCGTGGTTCGTGGCGCACAGCGACGTGAGCCAGGCCATCCACCACCTGATCGAGGCTGGTGAGCACCGTGACGCGGGTACGCTGCTGCGCGACCACGAGGGGGACTTGCTCTCGTCCGGGGCGATCGCCACGACGTTGGACTGGTACTCCCGGATGCCGGCAACCGCGTGGGACGCCGCCGCCGAGCACGAGCTTCGCCTGGGCTGGGGGCGATTGCTGGTGGGTGACGTGTCCGGTGCCCGAGACAACCTCGCCCGGGTGAATCTCGTCGTCGGGGTCAGCGTGGACAGCCTTCCCGGCGAGTCGTCAGGCGGTGTGGATCTGCCGCGTGAAGCAGCGTTGCTGCGGGCGTGCATCGCGGCCGCGCAGGGCGACACCGCCGAGATGATCGTCGCGGCGGATCAGGCGACCGAGGGGTTCGCCGGCGATACCGCCGAGAACGCCGGCCAGTTGGCGCCGGTTGCCCTGGCCAGGGGCCTGCTGTGGCAGGGGGAGGTGCCGCGAGCCCACAGGGTCGTTTCGGGCATCGAGCAGTTGCGCTACCCCAACGCCATCTTGCGCGAGGTTGCCCTACGTGGTGTGCAGGCGGCCTGCGCGGTGGCCGAAGGCAGCGTCGGCGTCGCCGAATCGATCGTCGAGCGGGGGTTGACGTGGCTCTCGGAGCGGGGGCGCGATGCCCTCGATCTGCGCCAGTACACCTTC
>JAUPKO010000403.1 GCA_030837395.1 Actinomycetota bacterium
CGAAGGCCTCGGTGATCAACTGGCCGAGCGCCGGTAGTGCCCGGGCGAACGGCCTGGTGGTCGGCATCCCGTCGGACCGTCGCGTGGCGGTCTACAACGGGTCCGGCGATGCGGTGAACGTGATCGTGGACGCTCTCGGCTACTACCAGTAGTGGAACCAGCGCGCAGCGTTGCACGTCCTAGTGGAGTCGGCCAGGTCACATGCGTGCGCACGTGCGAGGTGAATCAAGTCGGCGCCGGATAGCGTCGATTCCGCCAGTGTGGTCGGCGTCGTGCGTGGTCGCGTCGTGCCTGGCGGATCGCGCCGATACGGAAGGTGGATGATGAAGGGCAGTCGCAGCGTGGGGGCTCTAGGTGTGGCCGTGCTGGCCGCCGCCTTGGCGTTGGCGCCTGTGCCTGCGGGGGCGTCCGACGTGGGGAGCACCGCCGTGGCGTCCGCGGTTGCCGCCACGCGCGCCGATGACTCGCCACTGCTCGATACCGATGCCGAGCGCCCCAGCGAGGGCCAGGTGCGCGCCGAGGTGACGCCGGGCGAGGCCGTGCAGATCGGCGTGGCCAGCACTGACGGCGACGGGGGGCTGGCCATCAGCACCGTGGCCGCAGTGGGGCCGGAGCAGGCTCTGGCCGCCATCGCGGCGGCCGTCGACGCCCCGGACACCGTGGCGGTCGGCCTACCCCAGACCACCGAACTGTTCGGCAGCGTCACCCCAGCAGCGAACCCGACGGCGGCCACCGACCCGGCGGCGACGGTCCCGCCGGCGGCCACCGACCCCTACCGCGTCGAGAACGCCCCGTTGCCGATGCCGTATTACCAGTACTCCCTCGACATGCTCTGCGCCGATCCGATCGCCGACGCCCAGACCCGCTACCCCTGTGACGGCTACGACTGGCAGTACGCCACCGGCAAGGGCCAGGTGGTGGCGATCATCGACCAGGGCGTGGCCACGTCCCACCCTGATCTGGCCGCGTCGATCGTGCCCGGCGCCAGGTGCCTCGACGTCTCGAACGGCGCGTGCCAACCGGTGGCCGGCACCGCCCCGAACGAGGTCTCCATGCACGGCACCCACGTGGCCGGCATCGTCAACGCGGTGAACAACAACGGGATCGGCGTCTCCGGCCTGGCCAAGGACGCCAAACTGATGCCAGTCCAGGTGATCAGCCCGACGGGCACCGGCAACACCACGGACCTCGCCGCAGGCATCGTGTGGGCCCTGGACAACGGCGCGACAGTTCTCAACATGTCACTGGGCAGCATCGGAGCGCCGAGTGATCCCGTGCTGGCGGCAGCCATTGCCGAGTCGCTCCGGCTCGGCGTGCCAGTGGTCGCTGCGGTGGGCAACGACGGCCCGAGCAACAACCGCGTCGCGTACCCCGCTGCGTACAACGGTGTGATCGGGGTCGCCAACGTCGACAACACCAAGACCGTCGCTGACTCGTCGAGCCGCGGCTACTGGGTGGATGTCGCGGCCCCGGGCACTCTGGTGATCTCGACCGTCAACACCACGGACCCCACGTGGGGTCCCTACGGTTGGGCGACCGGCACCTCCATGGCCACACCTCAGGTGTCCGCCATGGTGGCCATGCTGCGCCAACGGCAACCGTCCATGACGCCTGCCCAACTGGCCACCCTGGTCACCTCTACCGCCGAGGACCGGGGGGCCACCGGCTGGGATTCGGCCTACGGTTTCGGCATCGTGCGCCCGCTCACGGCGCTCAAGTCCGCCGTCGTGCCGCCGCCGGCCGCAGTGGGTTCCACCTTCGTGCCCATCAACCCGGCTCGTGTTCTGAACACTCGTACCAGCGTCCCAATCGCGGGTCGGTCGGCACGCACGGTGTCGGTTGCTTCCGAAATCGACGCCGCCGGGGCAGTGATTGGCGAGGTGGTGCCGGTGGGGGCCTCCGCCATCGCCTACAACCTCACTGTGCCCGCGCCGCCCACCGCCGGGCACCTGCGGGTGATGCCCGGTGACACGGCGTACTCCAGCGCCTCTGCGATCAACTTCACCGCGGGCCAGACCATCGCGAACGGGTTGATGGTGAAGATCGACGGCAACCGGCAAGTCCGGCTCTTCAACGCCACAGGCCTTCCGGTCCATGCGCTGCTCGACGTGGTGGGCTACTTCGTGCCGACCAATTCACAGCTACCTGCCGGCAGCCGATTCACGCCGATCCCACCGGTGCGGGTGTACGACGCGGCGGCGCCCGGCAGCACGCTGCTCGGCCCGGACGAGACGCGCACGATCTCGGTCACCACTGGGCTGGAGGGCCAACAGAACGTGGTACCTGCCGGCGCGACCGCCGTCGCCTACAACATCACGGTGGTGGAGCCGGGCATCTCGGGCCACTTGCGGGTGATGCCCGGGGACGTGGCGGAGACTGGGTCGTCGGCGATCAACTGGTTCCTCCCGCAGGACAAGATCGCCAATGGGTTGGTGGTGCGGGTGGCCGCCAACCGCACTGTGAATGTCTACAACTCCGCGGGAGTGCCGGTGCGCTTCCTGCTCGACATCGTGGGCTACTACGGGGCCTCCGGGGCGCTCTTCTACCCCATCGCGCCGGCTCGGGTGTATGACTCACGCCAGCCGTTGCCGCAGCAGGGTGCCCTGCCGCCGATCGGCGTACGTACTGTCTACGTGGGCGACGGTCGCGATGCCGTTGGCGCGGTGACCAGCACAAACGTGGTGCCAGTCGGCGCCACAGCCTTGGCCTACAACGTGACGGTGCCGATGCCTGCCACCAGCACCGGCGGCCACCTGCGGGTGTGGCCCGCCAATCAGACCATGCCCAAAGCCTCGGCGATCAACTGGCCGGTCACCGGCGCCACCACCCGCGCGAACGGCCTGCAGGTGGGTCTGCCGCCGGACCGCAAGGTCAGCGTCTACAACGGGTCGGCGGACTCGAACAATGTGATCATCGACGCCCTGGGCTATTACAAGTAGTGGGTACATCGGGTACACGCTGTGGGTAGATCGGGCCAAACCCGCCATAACCCCTGAAGACTCGGGCAGATGTCGCCACATGTGGCGTGATCTGCCCACAGGTCTCCGCACAATGGCGGGGTCTGCCCAAACCAGCGCCAGGCAGTCAGACCTGCGGGTGCATACCAGCGCCAGGCAGTCTGCCCTGTGGGTGCAGGCCAGCGCCAGGCAGTCAG
>JAUPKO010000404.1 GCA_030837395.1 Actinomycetota bacterium
CTGTCGGCCCGCTATCACCTGTGGATATCGACAACCGAGGGTGCGTTCGCCTGCCTCAACCCTGCTGGCGCGCACGTTCGCCTCGCGCGCCATGAACGCTGCCCCGACTGCGACCGGGCCATGTTCGAAATCGCCGCCTGCAAGAAGTGTGGTGCCCTGCACACCAAGGGTGCAGTTCAGAGGATCGACGGACACGAAGTACTCCACGCCAGAGTGCCCTATGGTTCACGCCCTACCTGGATCGTGCTGGAACCAGGCGACGAGGTTGTCGACGAGGACGAGGAGGTCATCGACGCCGCATCCGTCCAAGCCGCTCGCGACGCCATGATCTGCACGGACTGTGCCACCCTTACCGACGCCGCAGCGACTCGGTGCCCCAGTTGTGCCAGCACAGCCCTGCGCGGGGTGGCCGTGGTCGCCGGACACACCAGCGAACTGCGGGCCTGTCGCATGTGCGGTGCACGCGGCGGCTACCAGATCCGCGGCGCCTCATCCGGGGCGGATGCGACCACCGCTGTCCTCGCCACATCCCTCTATCAGCAACTCCCACCGGGACCGCCCGCCTTGCGCGACCAACCTGGCGAGGGTCGGCGGCTGCTTGCTTTCAGCGACTCCCGGCAGGCGGCGGCATTCTTCGCCCCCTACCTGGAGACCACCTATGGACGTATCCAGCAACGGGCCATGGTCCTCGAAGGAATCCGCCGAGCCGGCGAGGATGCCGGTGGACCGGCCATGCTCGACGACGTCATCCACCACATCGTGGCCAGCGCGGATGAATCCGAGTACTTCGCTCGACGCACCGCCCGCCAGCAGAAGCTTCGCGAGGCCGGGACCTGGCTCGCTGCCGACCTCGTTGCGGTGGATGAGCGTCAATCCCTCGAAGGACTCGGACTCGTCCGCGTCACCTGGGACCGCCCCGACGCTCTGGTGCTGCCGCCGGCATTCGGGGCACTGGGAATGGACGACGAGGAGTCGCTGCGGTTCGTCGGCACGCTGCTACGGATCATGCGGCAGCAGGGTGTCATGTCCATGCCCGCCGGGGTCGCCTCCGACGATCCGCTCTTCGCCCCCCGGCTTGGCCCGCTCTACATGCGCAAGGACAGGTCCGAACCCCGCAAGAAGATTCTCTCCTGGCTACCGACGAGAGGAAGTAACCGTCGAATCGACTACACTCGAAAAGTCCTGAACGCCCTCGGCTCACATGCCGAGCCAAGCGTCGTCCTCGAGGGAGTCTGGCGCCTGCTGCTGGACGATCCCGACAGATGGATCGGCGTAGAGTCTCACCGGGTGCATGGCACGGTCGTTCAAGCCGACCCGTCCTGGCTGCTGTTCGACTATGTTCGCGGCGGAGAGGCGGTCTATCAGTGTGACCGTTGTCGACGTCTGGGACCTGAGGCGGTGCGTGGCGTGTGCTCGGGCATGGGCTGTGACGGTGTCGTCGGCGAGGTCCTGCTCCCCGACGAAGCCACTGATCGTAGTCACTACCGCAACCTGTACCGCGGTGTGCGCCGCGTCCCCATGAAGGCCAAGGAACACACTGCCCAGTGGACGTCTGAGGTAGCGGCGGAAATCCAGCAGGACTTCGTGTTGGGTCACATCAACACCTTGTCCTGTTCGACGACGTTCGAGCTGGGCGTGGACGTCGGCGAGCTGCAGAGCGTCATGCTGCGCAACGTCCCACCTACGACATCCAACTATGTCCAGCGCGCAGGGCGGGCCGGTCGACGCGCCGATTCGGCCGCGCTGGTCGTGACCCACGCTGCGAGGCGAAGCCACGACCAGTCGCAGTTCACCGATCCGGTTGCGATGATCGCCGGCGCGGTCCGTCCGCCCGTCGTCCCGCTCGGCAACGAGCGAATCGATCGCCGCCACGCGCATTCGGTTGCCCTCGGGGCGTTCTTCGCCGAGCAGTTCCACGCGGAGGGACGCATCTGGCGGCAGGCCGGGGACTTCTTCGTCCCGGAGTACGGACCTGCCGGACCGGACCTCCTCGCGGAGTTCCTCGACACTCCGCCGGCAACGCTTATCCGCTCCATCAGGGAGGTTCTTCCGGAAGCTGTCGCCGCCGAGATAGGGCTCGATTCGGGGGAGTGGGCCCGCGAACTCGACCGTCGGATGCGAGCGGTGCAGGACGAGGTCGGCAATGACCTTCAACATTTTGAAGCGGCCCGCAGAGACGCGTTCGACGACCGGAGGGACAACCTCGCCCTACGCTTCGGGCGCGTCATCGAGACCATTCGGCGACGCGATCTCATCGGCTTCCTGTCGAACCGCAACATCCTGCCCAAGTACGGCTTCCCCGTCGATGTCGTGGAACTGCGCACAACCCATGCCGCCGACGCGGGTGGCGCACGGCTGCAGTTGGAGCGGGACTTGGCCCTGGCCATCAACGACTACGCGCCCACCGCTCAGACCGTTGCCGGCGGGCAGGTGTGGACCTCGGGCGGGGTCTACCGCCTCCCGAGCCGTGAACTGCTGGCGAAGCAGTACGCAGCGTGCCAAGAATGCGGGCGCTTCCGAACGGGCCTGGACACCTTGCCGCCGAACTGCGACGTCTGCGGGCATGCGTGGCGAATCCGGACGTGGGTGTGCCCCGAGTTCGGCTTCGTCGCCGAAAGGAACACAGCTGACGCCGGATCGGAGCCACCGAAACGAATCTGGAACAGCGCAACCTACGTCGAGGACATGGGCCCTGACGCGTTCGAGCAGTCGATGGTCGGCGCCGGTGGGCGGGCGCTGCGCGTCACGGTTGGCACGCGGGGACGGCTGACCGTGATCAACGAGGGCAGAAACGGTGCGGGTTTCCTGATCTGCCAGTGGTGCGGGAGAGGCCTCTCCCGGGCTGGGAAGACTCCGGCGGTCCACACCCATCTGTTCTCTGGCAAGGATTGTTCCGGACCCTTGGACAATCGTTCATTGGCGCACAGTTTCCAGACCGACGTGTTGGCCATCGATCTGGACGGGGTGGGCAGGGAGCGCTACGACCAGGCACTGTCGATGCTGTATGCGGTGTTGGAGGCCGCGGCGGATCTGCTGCAGCTTTCCCGTGATGACCTGGACGGGACCATTGACGTGTCTGTGTCGGGTC
>JAUPKO010000405.1 GCA_030837395.1 Actinomycetota bacterium
GCCACCCGACACGACCTTCAAGCCCACCACCTGAGCCCCGGCCTGATGCGGGTCATGGACGGTCTATCCGGCGCCACAGCACAAGTCATGGGCCCGCTAGGCGAGACCCTGCTGCAAACACCGTCCGCGGTGGCCCTGCTCGGAGACCAGACCCACTACACCGGCCACACCCGCAGCGCGACCTACCGTTGGTTCACCGACCCGTCTGCCCGCGAGCGGTACCACCCCGAAGACCATGCCGAGAACAGCCCGATCAACGTCGCCCTGCTGCGCGCGGCCGTCACTCGGGACGGATCCCGGTCTTCCGCGGCCGAGTTGACCAGCCTCCTCCAGCGCGCAAGCGAGGAGTTCGCGCGACTGTGGGGGCGTCACGAGGTGGGCCTGCGGTGGAGTGACATCAAACGATTCGTCCATCCCCAAGTCGGACGGCTAGACCTCTACTGTCAACTCCTCCTCGAACCGGACCATGGACAATCGCTGCTCATCTTCACGGCCACCCCCGGTACGGAGCACCACGAGAAACTCGCCCTGCTGACGGTGCTGGGTACCGACGAGTTCACCGTCCATGGCTGAACGCCTGGACGCGGCCAGCATCGCAGCCAAGATCAGGCGTAGCCGAATAACCGAGGACAAGATCGCCGTTGCCCTCACCGCCGCGGGCAACGTCCTGAACGCGCCGTGCGGGGCCGACCCCGACCACAAGGCGACCTCTCGCCGACGTGCGTGCCCTCACCATGGCTGGCGGGGGACCGACCACGCGCTTGGTGAACCAACCGCGACGCGTTCGGCGAAGACGCACAGCCAGCACTCCGCGAAGTGAAGGCAGCACTGCACCGTGCTGACGGTCTACAACGAGCCGCACACATGGCCGGTGCACCCTGAACTGCGAATCCTCGCGGAAACGGTGGTCTCCGCGAGCGCACCCGGTAACTACGCTCGGCGGACCGGATCAGCCCCAGACTGCTCGCAGAACTGACGCATGCGGCACGCGGGTTGGAGCACACGCTCCAACCCCCCACCACGGACCCGGTGCTGTCAAAGGCAATGGGGGTCATCGAAGGACGGACATGACGCTGATGACCCCCGAGCCTGCAGTGCCTCGACCAGCGGGGCGTACCACCAGCCGCAATGGCAGGCGCCGGGGACCAGGACGAAGGTGGTCACGAGCTCAGCTCCCGGGTTGGTAGGAACCGGGCTCCCAGGAACGGGTGCTCACCCCGAGCACGTTCCAGGCGTTGATCGTCGTGATCAGGCAGATCAGTGCGGCGATCTCGGGCTCGGTAAACACCTTGGCCGCCGCCCCGTAGGCCTCGTCGGGGACATGGGTGCTGGCGACCAGGGTCAGCTGCTCGGTGAACGCCAGCGCGGCTCGCTCTCTGGCATCGAAGAAGGGGACCTCCCGCCAGACCGGCAGCGCGTACAGCCGCTGCTCAGTCTCGCCGACGGCCCGGGCGTCCTTGGTGTGCATGTCCACGCAGTAGGCGCAGCCGTTCAGCTGGGAGGCCCGGACACGGATCAACTCCCGGAGCCGGTGGTCGATCTCGGCAGCGTCCAGTTCCTTCGTGGCGGCGCGGTCGAGCTGGGACATCGCCCGGGAGAACGTCGGCGCCGCGGCATCGATGTCCAGGCGGACGGCGCCCGGGGTCGTGGTCTGGGTCGGGGCAGTGGCCTGGCTGGTCTTCGTTGTCATGACTCGAACCTAGGCACGATGCGTCCCACCGATAAGGTCCAATTCCATGTCGCAGACGTGGGCCACTTCGCACGGCCTGGACCTGCACCTCGACCGGTCTCTGACCCGTGTGCGGGCCGGGCTGGAGTCGGCCGTCCGCGAGGCGATCCGCTCCGGGCGCCTGGGGCCCGGCGTGCGACTGCCGTCGTCCCGGGTGATGGCCGCCGACCTGCACGTCGCGCGGAACACCGTGGCCGAGGTGTACACGCAACTGGTCGCCGAGGGGTGGCTGACCTCCCGGCACGGCTCCGGCACCTTCGTCGCCGACCGTCCGGAGCCCGCCCCCGGTATCCGCCAGCGCACCCACGACACGCCGCCGCCCCTCGTCCACGACCTGCGCGCCGGCCGGCCGGACCTGTCCGCCTTCCCGCGGTCCGCCTGGGCGGCCTCCTACCGGCGGGCCCTGTCCACCGCTCCCGGCAGCACCCTCGGCTATACCGACCCCCGAGGACTGCCCGAACTGCGCACCGCCCTGGCCGACTACCTCGCACGAGCCCGAGGCGTGCGCGCCCACCCCGATCGGGTCGTGATCTGCTCGGGCTTCGCCCAGGGCCTGGACAACCTCGCACACGCGCTGCACACCGTCGGCGCCGGCGCTATCGCCGTGGAGGCATACAGCCATCAGCGGTACCGCGCCATCGTCACCGCGGCCGGACTGCGGACCGGCGCCGTGCCCGTCGACGAGCACGGCGCCGACATCCGCGCGCTGACCGGGTGCGCCCACCTATCCGACTCAGGTGCTGCCTTGCTCACCCCCGCCCATCAGTTCCCCACCGGCGCGGTGCTGAGCCCCGAACGCCGGCGGTCGGCCGTGGCGTGGGCCCATCGCACCGGCGCCGTGCTGGTGGAGGACGACTACGACGGGGAGTTCCGCTACGACCGTCATCCGGTCGGCGCCCTGCAGGGGCTGGCCCCCGACCACGTCGCCTACGCCGGCACCGCGAGCAAGAGCCTCGCGCCCGGCCTGCGCCTGGGGTGGCTGGTCGTTCCCGACCGCCTGCTCGACCGCGTGATCGGCGTCCGGGAGGCCTCCGGCCAGCTGGTCAGCGCCCTGGACCAGCTCGCGCTCGCCGACCTGATCAGCTCCGGCGGCTACGACCACCAGATCCGGCGCGGTCGGCTGCGCTATCGCTGGCGTCGCGACGCCCTGTCCGCCACGATCGCCGGGCACGCCCCGCAGGTCCGGGTGGACGGGGTGGCGGCCGGGTTGCACGCCGTCCTGCGGCTGCCATCGGGAACAGAGGAGCGGGACGTGGTCGCGGCGGCGGCCCGGCGCCACCTGTCCGTCGAGGGGCTCGCCGGCTATGCCGACCCGGCCGGGCTCGGCGACCGTCGGCAGCCGCCCGCGCTCGTGGTGGGGTACGGCACGCCCGCCGACCATGCCTTCACGGCGGCGCTGGCCCGGCTCGTCGCCGCCCTGGAGGACTGCCAGCGACGACGCCAGGGGGCTCGGGCTCTTACTCGGGCTTGCTAGGCATGTCCCTTGGGGACGGGCACGAGGGCAGGCTCTGGTTCATGCCGCAGCCTCACCGAATGCGATCAGCGCCTGACCCGCTACCGCGCCGCCCGCGCAGCCGGAACCGACCCCGCCCTGATCGCCCGCTGGACCGCCGAGGTCAATGCCCAACGCATCATGGCCCACTGGGTCAACGACCGCCCCGGCTACCGCTGCCGCCACGGCCAGACCAGCACCACCACAACCGGTCGACGCAAAGATCAGTAGGAGCCGCATGTCTACGTCCGTGAAGACGAACTCCTACACGACCTGGCCACCACGCTGACCGCGGCAGGCGATCCACCGCCGCCGCCCAACGACGACCCCGCGCTGCTCGTCCGCCGCGCGATCACCATCGTTTGCGACCGGACCCGCAGGTCCCTCACCCCGACGCCCCTACCGACCGTGCCGGGTGACCTGGCACGGTCCATGGGGTAATTGTGTGTCCGAGGCCCGTCTCGAACCAAATCCCCATGCCCGTCAACGTCGTGGATCTGCGGGTCCCCCGGTAGCGGCATCACCGCGGGGCTGGCACGACCCCTCCGCCCGAGGTGCACCTACGACATCCGTCGCCTCACGCCTGCCCGGACGCTCGCTCGATCGGAGCCGTCACCGTGCCGCACAGGGTTCCCCGGGTGTCCGCCCCGGTCAGGACCCGATTCCTCGACTGGCACCCCACACCCAGGCGAGTGAACAAGGCGATGTCCACCCGCCGACAGCAGGTGGACGCCGCAACCAAGCCTCTGGTCGGGGACTTCGTGGCGCGGCGCAGCGGAGAGCCCGCGGAGCTGGCGAACGTCCACATCCTCGCGCAGCGCATGACGCGGACGGGCCAAGAGCCACTGGGTCGAACCAGAGGCCGAGAAGCTGGACCGGCTGCAGGCCAAGGCCGCAGCGGAGACCGGCTACACCCCGGACGGGCTGGCCGGCGTGATGCGGGTCCATCAGTCGAACGGGCCCGTGGTCAGGCAGAGGAGTAGTCGCCGTCCGCAATCATCGCCCAGGCGTACGCGCAGCGGTCGTCGACCTGGGGTCGGCGAACGTGATGAACGAGATCCAGTTCCGCTTGCCGATCCTCGGCGACGACGACGAGGTCCCGCTCCTGCTGGACGCCCTGACCGACACGGCTCTGGAGTGGGTGAGTCACTGACTGCCGGGTCTCCGGCAACGCCTGGATAAGCAACGATCGGGGACCCTTCCTCGCCAGCCTGGCAGACCCGAGACCGGCGAATCCCCCCTCAGCGTAGGTGGCAACGGGATACCCGTTCCTGGACAGCAGGATCGGGAACCAACGTCGCAGGCTGAGGTCATAGATCCGGTGCTTGGCGGCTGTGTGGTGG
>JAUPKO010000039.1 GCA_030837395.1 Actinomycetota bacterium
CGGGCCCTCGAGAGGGTGGAAGGGGCGGCTACTGCGCGCACGCCCAGGGTCCCCAACCGGCGGAGGAGTAGTAGTTATAAGCCACCTGGTCCTGCGCCCACGACGGAGCCTGGTCGGCGGTGGGGGCATAGGCGCCGCCACCGTTGGCCAGCCAGCTGGCGGCGTCGAACTGCCAGGCGCCGTAGTAGCCGTTGCCGGTGTTGGTGGAGTAGTTGCCGCCGGACTCGCACTGCTTGACGGCCATGGCCGCACTGCTGGACGCCCACGAGGCGGCGTCGCCGGTGGCGGCACCACCGCTGTAGTCGGTGGCCGGGGCGGAGTAGGTCTGGGCCGGGGCGCTGTAGGTCTCGACCGGGGCGGTGTAGGTCTGCACCGGGGCGCTGTAGGTCTCGACCGGGGCGCTGTAGGTCTGCACCGGGGCGCTGTAGGCGGCAGATGCACGCATGTTCGCGGCAGCAGCGGACCACACGGCATCCTCGTACGCAGCCTGCTGGGCCTGCGCCTCGGCGGCCGCTGCGGCTTGTGCTGCGGCCGCGGCTTCTGCGGCGGCCTGCTCGGCAGCCTGAGCCTGAGCGACCCAGTTGGCGACGACGGCGGCGTTCATCTCGGCCTGCGCGGCCTGTGTCTTCCACTTCGCCACGACAGCCGCACGCATTCCCTCGATTTGGCTGCTGGCCTGGTTGATGGCTTCCTGCCACGACTCGGGGCTCAGGGTGCCCGCGATGACCTCGACGCCGGGACGAGCGATAGTCGGCTGACCGGAGGACTCGGCCGGGGCGGACTGCGCGAAGGCAACGCCGGATCCGGCGGCCACGACGGCGGTCGCCAACGCGGCGGACGTCAGGGTGATGGTGAATGGGCGGTGAGCCACGATTTCTCGAACTCCTAAGTTGACTGCGGTTGGTGTGCCGGCTGACCGGCGCAGTGCCCACTCTCCAACCGATTTCCCGATCTCAACACGCCATCCGTGTGGCCTTTATCACACGGATGTCCAAGATCCAGCCAACTTGGCGGGTCCGAACTGGTGTCGGTGCTACCCCGTCAAGGCACCTTTGCGAAGTTCCCAGACCCGGGCACCACCCCGAATTCCCATGATGTTGGGCACCACGGTGACATCCTCCTGCAATCGGAACTTCACCCTCGTCGCCTCCCCACCACCCAGATACAGGTGGTCCCAGCAGAACATCGGCCGCAGTCCGTCGATGGTCTGCTGCACCCGCCGGTTCCACTTGCCGTTGCCGATCCGCTTGCGCGCCGCCGCCCCCACCCACTCGTCGTAGATCACACCCTTGCGCACGGGGGCCCGGGACACCTCCAGCTTGGGCTGGATCACCCCATCGTCGAATTCAGCACACCCGAGGCCGGTGCCGAGGGTGAACATCACCTCGTAGCCGTGACCGCTGATGACCGCTGCACCCTGCACCTGGGCATCGTTCAGCACCACCGTCGGACGCTGCCAGCGGTCGGTCAGGGCCGTCTGCACATCGAAGCCAGACCAGGCCTCGGCCAGGGCGGGATCAACCCGGGAGTGCGGACCCGCCACGGTGATGTAGTGCGGTGTGGTGATGACCACACCGTGGCGGATCATGCCCGGCATCCCCACCGTGACCCGGTCGAAGTCGCCCGCGCCCGTCGCCAATCGATCAAGAACCGCCAAGAAGTCTGCCGGGGCCATGGGGTAGGCCACGCGGTACCGCACGCGATCGGAGGTGAGGTTGCCGTCCGGGTCGAGGATAGCGCCCTTGATGCCGGACCCGCCGCAGTCGATGCTCAGTGTGCGCATGAGGGCAAGTCTGCCGCCTAGAGCCCACCCTGGCCGCCCGTGGTGTGGCGGGTGTCGCCGGGACCCACCACCTCTGCCAACCACTCGAGCAGCGGCCGCATCGTGCGCCACTGCTCGGCCACCCGAGTCACCGGCGCGCGGGTGCCCATCCAGGTGGCTGGCGACCATTGCCGATGGACGTACAAGGTGCGGTACCGCAGCAGGTCCACGTGCGGGTGATCGGCGGCGATGCCCCGTGGACGGGACTTGAGTCGGGTACCGTCCACCTGCAGCTCCGTCTGGTGCAGCCCGTCGATGAGTGCGGTCAGCATCCGGGCACCGGCGTCCTGCGCAACCGTGCGTCGGTACCGCGCCACCTGCTCAGAGGTCGACGTGTACCAACCGCCGGCGATCATCAAGCCGGCGGCTGAGACCTGCAAATACCACCCGAGCCCGTTGCGCAGTTCGACGAACATGCCCTGGTGGTCCTTGTAGGGCGTCTTGTCGCGACTGAACCTGACGTCGCGGTAGGGCCGATACAGGTGCGGTTCGCCGAACTCATCGGCGAGTTCGTCGCCGAGCGCGGCCAGCGGCCCGCGCACCGTCGCTTGGTAGACGTGCTTGTGCTCCTCCCACCAACTTCTGGTGGGGTCGGCGGCCAGTGCGTCATAGAACTCGAAGGCCTCGGCCGGGAAGCCTGTGAAGCGGCTCAATCCGGTGCCACTTCGGTGCCAGCACGA
>JAUPKO010000406.1 GCA_030837395.1 Actinomycetota bacterium
CCCCTCTGTGTAGGGGTGGGCCGGGCGGCCGTAGAGGTCGAAGATGTTGGCCCGTTCGACGATGCGCCCCGCGTACATCACGGCAGCCTTGTCGGCAACGTCTGCCACCACACCCAGGTCGTGGGTGATCAGGATCAACCCCATGTCGCGCTGCTGCTGCAAGTCCTTGAGCAGTTCCATGATCTGTGCCTGCACGGTGACGTCGAGCGCCGTCGTGGGCTCGTCGGCGATCAACACCTCGGGATCCAGAGCGATCGCCATGGCGATCATGATTCGTTGGCGCATACCGCCGGAGAACTCGTGCGGGTAGTTCTTGACTCGTTCCTTGGCGCCGGGGATCTTGACGGCCTCCATCAGCTCGACGGCGCGCGCCATTCCCTCCTTCTTACTCATTCCCCGATGCACCTTGAACATCTCGGCGATCTGATGCCCAACCGAGTAGACGGGGTTGAGCGAGCTGAGAGCGTCCTGGAAGATCATGCTGATCCGCGCCCCACGGTAGGTGCGACGCTGCTTCTCCGGCAGGGTCAGCAGGTCGGTGCCCTTGAACAACACCTCGCCACCGGTGATGAACCCTGGCGGGGTGTCCAAAATACCCATGATCGCCTGGGCGGTGACGGATTTTCCGGACCCCGATTCGCCCAGTACGGCGAGGGTCTCACCTGCGCTGACTGAATACGAGACCCCGTTAACCGCCCTGGCCACGCCCTCGCGGGTGCGGAACTCCACCTTCAGGTCGCGCACGTCGAGCAGCGGTCCGTCGTAGGGCTTGATCGGCACGTCCGCACCGGCGGCGTGTAATGCCCCCAAGTCCAGTTGCGGAGCATCGATCTCCGGCGCATCGACGCCGGGTGTGGCGTCGGCGGGTCCTGGCGTTGGCACGGCTGCCCCCTACCTGAGCTTCGGATCGAAGGCGTCGCGCACGACATCGCCGAGCATGATGAAGGCGAGCACCGTCAGGGACAGGAACAGGGACGGGAAGAACAGCATGTGCGGGGCGACGCGGATGTACTTGGCCGCCTCGTTGATCATCTGCCCCCAGGAGATCACCGGCGGCTGCAGCCCGATGCCCAGGAAGCTCAACGTGGCTTCGGCGCCGATGAAGCCACCCAGCGAGATAGTCGCGACCACGATCAGGGCCGTCAGCGAGTTGGGCAGCACGTGGCGCCTGATGATCCGCCAGTTGCCGGCTCCGAGCGCGCGGGCCGCTACCACGAAGTCTGCATTCCGCACCTGGATCACGCTGGCCCGCATGATGCGCGTCATGGACGTCCAGCCCAGCACGGTCAGCGCGAGGACGACCTTCATGATCTCGACCCCAGCGGTGGCCTGGCTGGTCTTGGGAAAGGCCGTGAGGATCAGGATCGCGCCGAGCAGCAAAGGGATGGCGAAGAAGATGTCCGTGATGCGGCTGAGTACGGCATCGATCCAGCGGCCGAAGTAGCCGCTGGCGGTGCCGACCACGATGCCGATGAACATAGTCAACAAGGTGGTGACGACACCGACGACGATTGAGGCCCGCGCACCGTAGATGGCCCGCGAGTAGACGTCACAGCCCTGCAGGTCATAGCCGAACACGGCATCGTTAGTGCCCGGCGGTTTGCGGCTCAGCGAGAGATCACACGAGTTCGGATCCTGGCTCGTGAACAGGCTGGGGAAGATCGCCATGACGACGAACAACAGGATCAGGGCGGCGGCGAACCAGAACATCGGCCGCCGGATGAGGTCGGCGAGGGCATCCTGACTCAGCGAGCGGGCGCGTTTGCCAGTTGCCGCGGGATCGGGGGCCGGAGGCAGGAGTTCGCCGCCGTCGACTGTCGTCGGGGCGACCGCGGCCAAACCGGCGTTGGGGTCACTCATAACGGATCCTGGGGTCGATCAAGCCGTATAGCAGGTCGACGAACAGGTTGACCAACAGGAAGATCAGCACCAACACGGTCACCAACGCCACCACTGTGGTGCCCTCCCGCAGCCGAATACTCTGATAGATCAACCCGCCGAACCCGGCGATGTTGAAAATGCCCTCGGTGACGATGGCCCCACCGAGCAGCGCGCCGAAGTCCGCGCCGATGAACGTCACGACGGGAATCATCGAGTTGCGCAGGGCATGTTTGCGCACCACCTGCCCGCGTGGCACCCCTTTGGCCACCGCAGTGCGCACATAGTCGGCCCGCAGGTTCTCGCCGAGGCTCGACCGCGTCAGCCGGGCCACGTACGCCAGCGACAGGCTCGCCAGCACGAGGCCCGGCAGGATGTAGTCGTAGAGGCTCGCCCCCGCACCGACCGTTGGCGGGAACCAGCCGAGTTTGATGGCGAAGATGAACTGTGCCAAGTAGCCGATGACGAACACCGGGATGGAGATCACCAGCAGGGTCGAGACCAGCACCAGGTTGTCCAGGAATTTGCCGCGCCGCAGGGCGGCCAAGATGCCCGCCGTGATGCCAATGATGATCTCGAAGAAGATCGCCACGAGGGCGAGGCGAAGGGTGACCGGGAAGGCACGCGCCAACTCGTCGATCACCTGGCGGCCGGCGAAGGTCTCACCGAGGTTGCCCTGCAGCAGCTGCCCAAGGTACTTGAAGTAGGCGACGATGACATTGTCGTTGAGGTTGTACTTCTCAGTCATCTGCGCGACGTATTCGGCGGGGCAGGGTTTGTCGCCGCACTTGCCGGCGAACGGGTCGCCGGGCAGCGCCCAGACCGCCACGTAGATCAGGAAAGTCGTACCGATCACAACGGGGATCAGCTGGAGCAGTCGTCTGATCGTGTAACGTCCCACGCTCGCTCCCCTCGACTCGGCTAGCCCTCAAATGCACCCTAGCCAGATGCACCCCGATCACGCGCAACAACGCGCTGGTCAAACGATTGCGCGTCGATAACGCTTGCGGGCCGGGAACGCCCGAGGGGACGTGCCACCGGTGCAGTGGCACGTCCCCTCGGAACGCGGAACGCTACTTCAGTTCGATCGTGGTGAGGTCGACCCGGGAGAACGGGGTGAACTGCACGTTCGACACGTTCTCGGAATAGCCGGCCACAACCTTGCCGTACCACAGGGGGATCACCGGCATGTCCGTGGCGAGAATCGACTCGCCCTCCTGGAACTTCTTGATGCCGTCCTCACCCGAGGCGGCGGCACCCTCGTTCATCAGGGTGTCGAACTGCGGGTTCGAGTATCCGCCGTCGTTGGCCGAGGCGCCCGTCTTGTAGAGCGGCACGAGGAAGTTCTCGATGGACGGGTAGTCCATCTGCCAACCGGTGCGGAACAGGCCGTCCATCTTCTTGTCGGTCACGTCCGCGCGGAACGTGGCGAAGTCGACGTAGGGCTTGCCGGTGCATTCGACGCCGAGCGTGTTCTTGATGCTCACGCAGGTGGCGTCCACCCACGACTTGTGGTCGCCGTCGGAGTTGTAGGCGATCGTCACACCGCCGGTGAAGCCGCCGCCGGCCGCCAACTTGGCCTTGGCCTGATCGGCGTTGAACTCGCAGTTGGCACCACAGGCGTTGGCCTTGTAGCCGTCCACCACGGGGGAGACCCAGCCGGTCGCGGCCTCGCGGGTTCCCTCGAACACGTTGGTGATGATCTGCGCGCGGTCGATCGCCATCGAGAAGGCCGTCCGCACATCGGCGTTGGTGAAACGCTGGTCGTACAGCGGGAAGGTGATGGTCTGGATCACACCGGCGGCCTGCTCGGTGACCCTGTCGCCGAGGTCGGCCTTGAAGGCCTGGCCGGCCAGGGCCGACGAGGGGATGGTGTCGAGCACGTCGAGGTTGTTGGCAACGAGGTCGGCGTAGGCGGCATCGAGTGACTGGTAGACCTTGAAGGTCGCGTTCTCGACCTTGGGCTTCTCACCGGCGTAGTCGTCGTACCGGGTGAGGTTGATGGCGGTGTTCTTCTCCCAGGAGACGAACTTGAACGGACCGTTGCCGACCGGGTTCTCGCCGAAGGCAGTCGGGTCGGCGTAGAACGACTCGGGCAGCGGGACGAAGGCCGCGTAGCCGAGCATCACCGGGAACTGCGAGTTCGGCTTGCTGAGCACCACGTTGAACTCGTAGTCGTTGACCTTCTGCAGGCCGGTGAGCTTGTCGGTGGTGGGGGCCTCGACCGAGATCGCCTCGTAGCCGTCGATGGGCTCGAAGAAGTACTGGTTGAGCTGGGCGTTCTTGCCGTTGGCGCCATAGTTCCAGGCGTTGATGAACGAGTCCGCGGTCACCGGGGTGCCGTCGTGGAAGGTCCAGCCAGGCTTGAGTCTGATGGTCCAGCGCA
>JAUPKO010000407.1 GCA_030837395.1 Actinomycetota bacterium
GAGGGCGAAACCGTCACCGTCTCAGTCGCAGTCGCGGTCTCAGTGACGGTTTGCGGAAGGGGCAGCGGGACCGATTGTGTGGATAACGGGGCATCAGTGGACGCAGCAGAATCGTCATTCCGAGCGTAGTTGGCGCCCCATAGCAGCAGGCCGGCCAGAACGACCGCTGAGAGCGTTACGACAAGCCAGCCTCTTCCGCTCTTCGCGGGAGTCGCAGGTAACGAGGGCGGCGTCGCGGTTACCGAGGGCGCAGTCGCAGGTCGGAGTGGCGGCGTTGGAGAAGTTGGCGTCGGAACCGAAGTCGGAATCTGCGTCTTTCGATCGGCAGCCGGCGGAGGTGATTTGGGCGACGCCGCAATAGCCGAGTTAAGGACAGCGATCCATTCCGGCAAGGTTGGACGCTGATCTGGAGCAGAGCTGAGAGTGTCGGTAATGATCTGGCGCAACGCAGCTGGGGTGTCTGGAGGAAGTAGTGCGGGATCTTTGCCATCCTGCCTCTGTGCCAATACGCGCAAAGCCAGCAGCCCGAGCTTGAAGCGATCCGAATAGACAGTGGCCTTCTCTTCGCCGTTAAGGGCCTCCCAACCTGGCGTCTCGACCTGAGCAGCCAGGGAGACCCCCTTCAAGCGCATTGCGTCGCAGTCCACGAAGTACACCGCGGCGGGCTGCAGGCAGAACAGCATGTTCTTGGGTGAGATGTCGCCGACGCACAAGCCCTGCTGGTGAAAGAACGACAAGGCCGACGCTGTCTTCTGCAGAAGCTCGTAGCGGTGCCGGTCAGCAATGACCGTGTACGGGAAGCGCATAGAAAGCACCTGCGGCTCATTCAGCAGATGCTGAAACTCCGCCATAACGCGCGAGGGCCCCTTAGCGGTCCACAGTTCAGTGTAGAAGTCATCAGGAATGGCCGGCATCAGGAAGCCGACTACCCGAGAACCTCTCTCGACCAGCGCACACGGCCAAGCCGCCCGGCCTATTAGTTCCGCTCCCTCTATGTAGGGCAGGGACTCAAGAAAGGACGGCATCGCCTCAAGCGCAGCGACATCCAAGGACGCCAGCGTGGCCGTCTTGTACTCCTTGAACACCATCGACTTGGCGAAAATCGTGCTCACCGAAGGTGCCCGGTACACAACCCCCTGGCCTCCCCCGCCAAGCTTCGTCAGGGGTCCGATCTGCTCGACTGCAACCCGCCGTGCCACGCCGTTAGAGTCCGCTCATCATTTTCAGATCACGACGCTCTTCCTACCTAGGCCTAGCAAGGGATGTAGGAAGGGGGGGTGCTGTAATCAAGGAACTTCCCATAAGCACCCGGCCCTGCCGCTGCGACAGCCGCACACAGTTGCGCGCGAGTCCAGCCGCCCGGTCGGTAAACCGCATAAATCGGGTTGCCATCGAGGTCCGCCCTTAATGAGGGACAGGTTAAGTCAGTTCGCAAATAGGACGAACCCGGGAACTTGCTCAGGGCGGCGGCAACGCCCTCAACGTATTTCCCTGGAGTCGTCACCGAAGTCAGAATCACGATCCCTCGCCCGTCGCAAGGCGGATTCCGCATGGGAACCGACAGACCCAGATCTCCGGACGGTACCGTGCGGGTTGGAGGCGTCGAATTGGGGGGACGAGTCGACGGTATGGCAGTTCTTGTCACTGTCTCTGTTTCGGGAGGCGCAATAACGGTGCGTGTGGTGTCGTAGGGCGCGCTAGCCGTGGTCGGCTGAGAAGGAACGCTGTTGCCTCCGTTCCACACAAGGGCACCGAGCACGAAAAGACCGATCAGCACTACTGAAACCAGTAACCATGAAGCTGAGTTCGATGCGCGGATGGGCGCGGCCCCCGGAAGCGGTTGCGGAGACGGCGGGACAGGGGTCGCCCGCGATGGACGAGACCGCTTGACGGGACTTGGCGCCGATGGATGAGATTGCGGGGGCGATAGAACTACTGTTGGCGGTTGGCTTGGATAGGCGGGTGCAGGCGGAGAAGTGTGGGCCGGTCTCTTCTGATGTTTAGGTGCGGTGGCGATAGCGTGCTTCAGTGCTGTGTCCCACGCCAACAATTCCGGTCGATCTTGCGGATCGTTGCTCAGGGTGTATCTAATGACGCCGCGCAAATCCTCAGGAACGTAATCGGGAAGTCGCTTCACGTCCTTCGTCCCTTGGTCTCCAACAAGAAGGCGCAGTGCCATGAGCCCGAGTTTGTAGCGGTCGGAGTAGACGGTTGCCTTCTCTTCGCCGTGCGGAACGGCCCATCCGGGGGTCTCGACTTGGGTGGAGGGGGAAACGCCCTTTACTCGCATCGCGTCGCAGTCCACGAAGTACACCGCGGGGTTAGGGCTGAGTGAGTAGAGGACGTTCTTGGGCGAGATGTCGCCGACAACCACACCGTGCTCGTGTAGGAAAGCCAACGCGAGGGCTAGCTGGTGGAGAAGCTCGAGTCTCTGATGCTCGGTTATCTCGCTTCCCCTGAACCTCATTGCCAAGATATGGGGGTCGTTGAGGAGATGCTGGAACTCAGCCATTACGGTCGAGGGTGACGGCTTGTTAGTCCAGATTTCGGTGAAGAACTCCTCCGGGATGCTGGGCATCAAGAATCCCACCGTCTTGCCACCGTCATGAACGGTTACGCACGGCCAAGCCGCGAGGCTGATCAGTCGCGCCCCATGCGAATAAGGCAGGGACTCCAGGAACTCTGGCAAGGCCGCCAGGGCATCGGCGTCTAGCGAGGCCAGAGTGGCGGGTTTGTATGCCTTGTAAACCATCGACTTCGCGTAGGTGGAGTGCACAGACGGAGCGCGGTAGACAATCCCCTGACCACCTTGGCCCAGTTTGTCCAAGACCCCAAGCTGGGAGACGTCGACTTTCTGAGCCACTGCCTGATCCCCCCGGTTGATCACTCCATCAGGCTGAGATTATGCCCGACTACCTCAGGCTCTGATGTCCCTCCGCTATTGAAGCATGAGGCGATCCAGGCGCAAGACGTGGACCGAGGGCGTTGATCTGCGCCTTCCGCGGGGATCCCTGTTGGGGCCAAGGCGCCCTCCTCGGGACGGCGTGACGGGCACAATCCCGACAAACGGCCGACCTCTGCACACACCCGATCAGGACCGTTCCAGTGCCGTCGTGGCGGAGAGCCCGTGTCGACACCTCCCCGCTCAGTTTCGGCCCCGACGGTGGCCGAGCGCTTAAACTGCAGACATGACTCGTTAGTTGTCCAAGTCCGGACGGGCATTGATGTCTCATGTCGACAGACAGGGTGGTCGGCGAGTCGGCGCCGTGCGGGACGAAAACCTGCACGGACCTCACGAAGTGGTTCGTTGTCGTGGGTAGTGATGGTAGCGCCGCGGGCGTAGCCCGCATCCCCCACGCGGCCGATCACCGACACTTCACCGGGTCAGCAGCTCCATGGACGGCCCCATCACATTTTGCGTCATGGTCTACGACCCAAGACGGGGAGTCGCAAAAGCGCTCACCTGACAACGGAACAGGCAGTAGGACTAGCGAGAGCGCCGTGTCCCACAGGCACAGGAACGTGCGGTATCGGGGCTCAAGCTTCAGCGGATACCCATCGGCACCAGGCGGGGAAGCCACTGACAACTCCGTCCTCTCAGCTCTTCGAGATGCACTTCGATCCATTCCGCCAGCATCCCGAGGTGAGCGATGCCCGAATCGAAGGTGCCATCAGTGGGTGCAGCAGAGAGGGAAATGCCCAGCGTTCCTGAAGGGGCATGGATGACACCCAGCTGGCGAACGAGGTAAGAGCCGTCCGGCGCGGGACCCCACCCGCCTTTCGTGGCGGTCTCCAAGTGCCCCGCGAGCCCCCATCGTTGGTCAGGCACGAGGTTGCGCATCTCCTCAAGAATCGTCTCGCCCCCTGTCAAACAGGGCAGAGTCGCCGCGAACTGCGCCTGCGCCGCTGTTGACCAGATGGTCTGTCCGAACGGTGTGTATTCGGGGCGACTGCGTTCGGACTGGACAATTGTGACGGTGTCTCCACCCTCTCGCAGAATCCCCTGAATGGCCTCGGCAGCAACCGCCGGTGCACCGAGTTGGCCCCAAATCGCCATCGCCGCGTCGTTGTCGGACTGTTCTATCGCCAGTTCGACCAGTGACTTCGTGGACTCGTGGGGCTGCCGCAGGGCAGCCAGAGCCAGAGGCACCTTGATCGTTGACCAAGCGGGTCCCTCAACCCACTGCCCGAGCACCTTCACCCCGTCGCCACCGGCGATGGCAACGCCGACCTCGCCGGGAATGTTTGAACTGAGTTCGGCAAAGCTCGCGGCGAGTGGATCAACAAAGTTCGGTTCGATGGAAGAGTTGTCGAGGCCCTTCGGCCCTTCGGCTGCAGCAGTTTCAGGGGCGGAACCCTGCAAAGCTTCTTCGTTGGCAGCCTCGGGCGAACAGCCGGCGATCACCGCAATAGCGAGGGTCAGTGGGATCAGCTTCTTCAATTCCTGCGCTCGCATTAAAAGAGGTAGACCCTTGCGTTGTCGCCCCCGGTGCAGGTGATCCAGTCGCCGTCGCTGTTACCATCGCCGACACAGGTCATGACGAACAATTCGCCGTCGGGCGAACACAGAGCGCCCGGGACGCTTCTACATGAGACTGACCCTGCTACTTCCAGCCGACGCCGCTCCGCAGATGGTTCTGGATAGCGCGTCCAGTACGTCGTGAGCACATTGTCGGTCAGTACGCATGATGTTCTCTCCGAGCCGCGAACAGCGTGCGTCGCCCAGCCCGTACGCGACCGAAGGGGGAACCAGTTGCAGTAATCGTTGCGGGGGTCGGGACCCAGCGACCCGAAAGCCGAGGCGAAACGTTCCGGATCAATTGCCCTCGGTCTGGCTGGTTCACGAGATGGATTCGCTCTGGCCGTAGTGGTCGCCACTGGTGATGTCGTCGATACTGGGGGCATCGCGGTCGTGAACGTGGGCCTGGCCGAAGTCGAGGACCCAGTCGCGCCGGTATCGGATGGGCCTGAGTTTGAAACGGCCGCGATCAACACGACCAGGAGAACCAGCGCTGCGGGAACCAGCAACCAGGCGGTCTTGCTCGAGCTGGTTACGGGGGCCGGCGCGCTGACAGGATACGGCGCAGGTGGATTTGGAGCAGGTGGGTACACGGTAGGGAGGTGTGCGGTCTGCGTCACGGGCTGCGGCTGGGGCCGTGGCTGCGGAGCCGTGAAGGGTCCGGCGGGCGGTGCCGGCCGAGGAGTGCGCACCGGCCCGGTGGGATTTGCTGAAATCGGACCAGATGTAGTCGGGACTGTGGCAGGAGCTGAACGTCGCGCTTTGTCGAGCGCCAGATCCCAGTCCGACAGCGTTGGACGCTTGTCTGCAGGCCGGCTCAGGGTTTCCGCGATGACCTCGCGCAAGATGTCCGGCACCGAGGGCGGCAGGCGGGAGGGGTCCCTCGCGTCCTGCTCACCCAGGATCATCCGCATCGCCAGGAGTCCAAGCTTGTAGCGATCCGAAAAGACGGTTGCCCTCTCCTCGCCTTTCGGCACCTCCCAGCCTGGGGTCTCAAGCTGTTGCGTGGGCGAAAGGCCCTTCACCCGCATCGCGTCGCAGTCGACGAAGTAGACCGACGGTGGTCCCTGAAGGGAGAAGAGCATGTTCTTAGGCGACATATCGCCGACACACACGCCGCGCTCGTGGAGAAAGTCCAGAGAAGAAGCAACCTTGCGCAGTAACTCATACTTCTGACGTTCGGTGATGATGTTGCCGCCGAACCGCATCGCCAACACGTGAGGTGCGTTCAGTAGGTGCTGGAACTCCGCGATGACACGCGACTGCCCTCTGGCCGTCGTGAAGTCGGTGAAGAAATCATCTGGGATGGCCGGCATGACGAAGCCGATGACTCGATTGCCGTCCTCGACGACGCGGCACGGCCACGCTGAGATGTCGATGAGCCTAGCGCCGTCCCGGTACGGCAGGCTCTCGAGGAAATCGGGTATCGCCTTGAGGGCGTCAACGTCGAGAGATGCGAGCGCAGCCGGCTTGTATTCCTTGAAAACCATTCTCCGCGCGAACACCGTCTTGACGTTCGGAGCCTTGTAGACGATGCCCTGTCCGCCCTGACCAATTTTCTGCAGCGTGCCCATATTGCTGAGTTGAAGAGTCTCAGTCATTGATTCCCCCTTGGAAACACGCCCGCAGTTGCTCGGAGCGGACTTCTCAGGCTTCTACCGTGAGGCGGTTGCGAGGCATAACCGCGACGAGAGTCCGGTCGTCATCGAATGTTTCACGACTGAAGTCGACAGCACGGGCGAACTCAACCAACGAGGGTGTCTGCCCGTTGCTGAATAGCTCACGAAACAGGTTGCCCACGCCGCCCTCCCCACTGCCCAGCGGATCACCAAAGCCATCGGTACCGATCAACAAAACATCGCCCGCTCCGAATTCCACCACGACGAGTGAAAGCTCACTGGGAACGCGGGGAAGAGCCGTCACTGCTGAGGATGAGATGCCGCCCTCGCTCGGCGTCTTTCCTCCGAGTATCGGGATGAACTCTCCATCACGCAGAATCCAAGCGCCCGAATCCCCGACTCCGATGATGTGGGCACGGAGTGTCCCGGGCTGAACGATCTCGACGACGGTGCACGTCAGTGTTGTGGCCAACTCCAGTTCAGCCTTCGCGGGATCAGGTCTCTCAAGTTTGAACATCTCTTGTGCACGTTCCGCCAACGCCCAAGCCGAGTTCTTGATCAGTTCCATCCAGTCGGTCTGCGCCGTATCCGCCGCCGCGTAGACGCTCAGCCACTTTTTTGCGAAGTTCGCAACTGCGCTGGCGCCAAAATGGGATTGAGGTGCAGCCGAAACTCCATCCGCTACTGCTGCGATCACGCGTCCATCCGGCATGAGGTGAACAGCGAAGTCGTCCTGGCGGGGGGCCCCGTTATAGCGGTGGAA
>JAUPKO010000408.1 GCA_030837395.1 Actinomycetota bacterium
ACGCTCTTCCGATCTCGGTGGGCGGCGCGGCGTGCGGGAGGATCTCGTCGTCGTCCGGGCCCAGAACTGCGAACGGGTCATGGACGGCACGCGCGGCTCCGCGCGGTGGTAGCGCGGAGGCGATAGCGGCGTGCAGGGACTGCGGTGAGGCCAGGAGACGGCGGGTACCGGTTCGGGCTCGGTTCAGCTCCATGCGGGTGAGGATCACCGGGCCAGTGACCGGCGCGTCGTCCGGGACGGCGACCGGGCCGTCTTCCCGGACGACGATCGGCGAGTCGTGGTGGGCGTCAGTGGTCATGGCTGGGCACTCCGGGGAGTCGTCCCGCTGCCGGGGCCAGCCTCACCGATCCTCGGGGAAGCCGTGACGGGGCGGGGCTCGGTCCGGCTGAGATCGAGGCCGACGACGGCGAGGTCTTTGCGGTCGATGTCGAAGACGATGGGAAGGACTCTGCGACCGGTGAGGGGGTTGCTGCGCAGGCGCTGGGACCAGAAGACGCCGATGACGAACGCGACGTCAGCCGGTACGAGCAGGACGTCGCCGGGGGCTCGACGGACCTGGTCGTCGGTCCAGCGGGCGATGTTCTGGGCGAGATTGACGATGTCCTGGGGTTCGACGTCGACTGGTCCGTCCGGGGCATCGGGCATGTGCCAGCGCCTTTCGTGGACGACGTGTTCGCCGCTCAGGTTCAGGTCGAGTCCGGTGGCGTCGCGCAAGGTCAGCGGTCTGCGCTGGGCGGTGGCCAGTTCTCCTTGGCAGGGCAGCTGGTCCCATTCTCGGCCGGTGGCCCGGACCAGCAGCAGCGTGGGGACGTCGCCGGTCCTCTGGTCGGCGCCCAGATCGACGGGCCAGCGGAACTCGCTGTGTCCGAGCCGTTCGGTGAGGCTGTACCCGGGTGTGGGGATGATGGTCTGTGGTGTGCCGAGGCGGGATTCGACCGCGAGGACGCTGCCTCGTCTGTTGCTCGGCCGCGGCACGATGCGCTGGGGGCGGTTACGTCCCTCGTAGCCTCCGCCGAGGCGTTGGCCGAGTCCGAGGGCGACGGGCCAGCTGGCCCAGGTGACGATGGCAGGCATCAGGTCGTGGACGGTGCCGCTCTGGTAGGTCCGTACGCCGAACACGAGTTGGTCCAGGGCGGTGTCCCAGTGGGGGCCGCAGCGTTCGTCGGCGGTCCAGTGCCATCCGGCGTCCAGTCTCCTCGGCCCGGGCACCTCGATCACGTCGAGGTAGTCGTTGGCGGCAGCCTTCAGGACCGTGGTCTTGGTGGTCTCTTCCTTGCCCAGTTCGTCGACGGCCAGCAGGATGCCGCCGTTCGTCTTTACAGCGTGCCGATGTAGGTTGGCAGCTTGTCTGCGGGCCCACTGCCGGTGCAGCGCCCACGCCAACACCAGAAGGATCACGGTGAGGACGGCGAGCAGGATTTCTCGCAGCGTCCAGGTCGAGTGCGTCTCGGTGACCCGGTCGAAGGCCTTGTCGCACAAAAGTCCCAGGACGAGGCCGGTCAGTCCGGGCAGGACGGCGAGGGACAGGTCACGGTCCAGCCACCGGTCCAGGATCCGCAGCAGACGTTGTGTGCCTCTCACGATGTTCTCCCGGCTGCGTGCGTGGTCCAGGCCTGGGCGGCGGGGCCGAAGGCGGCGAATCCGATCGGGGCGTTCGTCTCGGTGCGCACGAGCACGAGATCGTCACCGATGCGTGACCTGGCCCAGGGCTCGGGTTTCTCCGGGCGGACCACGCGGACCGGGACCTCCTGTCCGCTCGCACCGTCCGGGGTCAGCTCAGCGACGACGGCGTCGGCCTCGTCGATGCGGACCCGTAGCAGGCGGTCCGGCGACCATCCCCACAGGTGGGTGTAGGCGGGGGCGGTGTCCGGGCAGGGCCCTGTCTGCCAGTCGTCGTGGTCTGCCCAGGCGCAGGTGAGGCCCTCGGCCAGGACCAGCAACTCGGCCCAGGTGATCCGGCCGTGGGAGATGATCCGGGCGGCACAGCTAGCAGGGTCACTCACGCGTGATCGTCCTCCTGATCGTGGCCGAGAAGAGAACCGGTACGGCCGCTGCTGGCGCCGGTAGATGTCGGCGGGGCCGGATCGGTGGGGACCGGGATGGCCGCTACGTCCTCGAGAGTCAGCACGGTCTCGCCGGGAAGGCCTGCGGCCCGTGCCCACGAGCCCCGGACACGCAGGCTCTCGGTGCGGAGGGTGCCCAGCCCTGACCCGGAAGCCACGCCGACGCCGACGAACCCCTCGGCGAGATCCCGGACCGTGTGCAGACAGGCCCGGGCCACCCAGCCGGGCACCTCCCGGCGAGCGTGGACCCGCAGGACGAGGCGGTCACCGTGACGAGACTCCTCGGAGAACAGCCGGTCGCCAGCCGCGCCGCCGGTGAACCGGTTGATCGCCACCCGGGTTCGCCGACGCGTGTTCTGGTCGCCGTCTGCGGCCCGCACGGGCAGGTCCTCGACGTCCAGGGCCCCAGCGGCCTGCGGCGAACCGAACGCCGCACACACATCACACTCGCCGCACGCGGCGTCGGACGAGTCACAGGCGGACAGGCCGAGGGATCGGCCGATGAACTCCACCCGGGAGCGCAGCAGCCCCCGCCACTGGCTTCCGGCCATGCTCAACGGCGGTTCTCCCCGGCGCCTTGGTGCGCTGCCGGCCGCCGGTGAGGTGGCCAAGGAGGTGCCGGTGGCCCGGCGCGGTTGCCAGCCGTGCGGGAGGGTGAAGACGGCGTCGAGCACCCGGGTGTCGACCGGGCCGTGGACCGGGTGGAGCTGTCCGTGGGCTTGAAGGAGCAGGTCGAGGGCGTCGGGACCGTTGCCGTGACGCAGCCGGTGCAGGAGATGGGCGGGGTCGGTGGCTGCGACGGTGAGGCGCCGGATCTGCCGGACCCGGCACCGGCCCAGTCCGCTGCCCCGGGCCGCACCGATATGCGGGTCCCAGGTGCTCAGGGCCTGCAGGATCGGGTCGATGACGTCGGGGTCGGCGATGTCGCTGGCGAGGTAGGCCACCAGCTGTGGGGACCGGCCGGTAACAGGGTCGGTGATCGGGACGACGACCTGGGTCCGCCGCAGACTCCCGGCGACGGGTGCACGCCGACGCCGGTCGATCACGGTCTGGGTTCGAGCGTCCAGGACCAGAGATCGGAAGAG
>JAUPKO010000409.1 GCA_030837395.1 Actinomycetota bacterium
GCCGCATTCGTAGCACTCGTCTCCCCCCGGCGGGCCTTTGAGTCACGAGCTGGCCCCGGGCGCCGTGGCTTCGTCTTAGTCGGGGAGGCCGCCTTCGAGTCGCCCTTGGCGGCAGGCCCGGCCTTGCCAGCCGCGGCGGCCCGACACTCCGCGCTGGAGTGGGTCTTGCTACGGTGGTACTCGCACCACAGGCCTTCGGATCGACGCCCCTTGCCCGCCCCATGGGGCCCAGGCACGGCGGCCTTGGCGCTCGGAGTTGGCGGGTGGCGGGCAGGCTTCTCCTCGTCGCGTGCTTCGCGCACGCTGTAGTGGGCCACTAGCCGTGCTTCGCGTAAAGCGGCGGCCGTGAGTTGCTGCGGCGTCGGGCTCTTGCCTGCGATGTGGTCCTCCCTTACAATCGACGCCAACGCCGACGGAAGGCCAGACGCATAAGCCATGCGCGCCGCCCGGTCAAACTTCCCCTCGCGTCCCGCCAGGAGCCTCCGCGTCTCCAACCAACTCTGGTTGTAAGCAGGAACGTCGTCGAGTGTACGAGCTTTCAAAGTTCGAAGACGCTTCAAGAGTACCCGGACCGTCTCGCCGCAGAGATGCTCTCGGATGAGAAGTTCGGTCGCTTCGTCGTCCAGAGCGAGCCAGGCATCATCATCCCCAGCCAAGTCCGGGGCTGCCGGGGCGGCTGGGTGAGCCGATGCCCCCGAACCGCCAGAGGCCGCCGAGTGTACCGATGCTGCATCGTCGTCAGCCTCGTCGGCCACGTCTGGAGGTGCAAGAGCAGCTCGTATCACTGCCGCAACGTCACGTGCGATGTATTCGACCATCCGGTGCCCCGCGGGGACACCTCGCCGCGTCTTTGCGGCGGTCCACGACCGGAGGAACTGCGTTGCAGCCTCGCGTGTGGACTCGATGAGAGACGGGAGTGTCAGTGCAGCCACCGTGTTCAACGCAGCAACGGCTTGAGCGGCGGCCATCGCAGACCGTAATATGAGTACGAACGTAATGCTCCAAAAGTGTACACAGCCAGTGTATCAGACACAACGAGGGTAGGCTAAGTAGACATCTAACCCAAAGAAGCGGCACAGAGCTGGCCCTCATGTTGACGGGTGTGACGCCCGTCAAACAGTAGGGGAAAATATTCGAGATCCTCAGCCAGATTCTTCGCATTGAGTATCGTGATATTCCGCCCCCACGGCCCGAGGGCGCGTCGGGCTGTCTGTAGCCAAGCGGCTGGCCTGGGCATCGAGGTAATCACGCACCACCACGAGGTGTCGGACGTTAGCCAAGGGCTCCCAGGTCGGGTCGGAAGTAGGGTCGTCCCATTCCATCAGCAGCTCACGCTGCTGCCCACTCCCACGGTGTCTACGGACACGCAGCGGAAGCTCCTCGCCCGGCTGGAGAGTCAGACGCTGTAGCTCACGTCGCGTGCTCTCACCGGGTGCGAACGCGGTGAGTCGGCGCACATGTACTCGAAGTTCCGTGCCCGGTGGTATGAGGTCGCGAACCGCATAGCACCGGTTGCCAGTAGCTCTGACCACCTCAAACGGACCTCGCCAGTGGAACGCCAACTTGTTCTCCCGTTCCGCCTGCCAAACCAGAACCAGGTCCCCAGCCTCGTAGACGGGTGGCTCCTCCGTTACGCGGGCGCACTGCGCACGCAACGCCCTGGCCTGGGCGCACTCTGCGATGCGGCGAATACAAGCCAGTCGTTCCCCAGCCTGCGCCAGGAATGCAGCGTATGAGGAAGGAACGGGCGGCATGCCAGCGGCCAATGTCGACAGAGGGGTGCGCGGACAGCGGCCTAGCATGAGCTCGCCCGGAGGGAAATCCGTCGCTGACGAACGGGTGGAGTTCATGGACAGCTGGACGAATGGCAGGAAATCGCTCCAGCGCTCGGCGGCGTGTAGCTCGGCGACAATTCCACGTAGTGTCTCCCCTACCACACGGTTCGCCCGCTCAACCCGCCCTTGAGCGGGCGCGTTTGATGCGACAGAGAATCGATGGGGCAGCGACAGGCTCCGCTCCAGGGCGGCGATGCAGTCCGCCGTAAACGCCCCCCCCGGTCACTCGAAAACGCTTCCGGAATTCCGAACGGGCCACAGATTGAGCCCAGCACAGCACGCGCGGTCTCCTCGGCGGTGCAGGTAGCGGTCGGTGCAAGCCACACATATCGAGTGAACCGATCTATGGCGCAAAGAATGTAGGAGCAGCCGGCGCGATCAGTCGGCAGGGGACCCATATGGTCCAAGTGAACGACCTCGAGGGGTCTTGTCGCAAGCCAAGGGACCGGGGTCGTCTCTCCTTGGCGCGGCACGCGCGCGCGTTGGCAGATGCCGCAGGTCGCCACAGCTTTCTTGATAAAACCGAACAACCCTGTACCAGAGAAGAGATTGCGGGCCCGCGCCCACGTCTGCCCAAAGCCGGGGTGTCCTGCATGACAAACGGCGAATGCCAGCGGGAGCGCGTTATCCGGAAGTCGTATCCGCCCTTGCTCATCCCGAACGAGGTTGGTGTCAACGGGGCGCAGGCCTGCCGCCCGCTGCGCCTGACGGAAGGTCTCGGCAAGCGTGAACGTGGGGTTGGGCGGCGCTCTCGATCGTGCTGAGCCCAACGGTACCTCACTTGCCTCATCCAGGTCGTCACTCCCATGAACGACGCGCGCAGTTGACAAAGTAACCACGGGTGGTCGCGGGAAAAGGGGGTCCACGAGGGGTTTCGCGCGGCAAAGCGTGTCGTGCACTGGTAGCGTGGCATCCGACAGCGAAACTTGCATCTCGCGGCGTGGGGCCCCCTCAGATATCGGCGTTGCCGGCGTTTCTGACGCGAGGGTCGCAGTGTCGGCCGCGTCCGCTCCCGCCCCCTGCGGCCCGAGCGGCACGGGGCCAGACAATGGCGCGAGCGTAGCCGCCGTCGGTTGCGCAAAGGCGCGACTTAGCAGGTCGGCGGCCGCATTCCGGAGGCCAGGCACATGCGCAATGACGAAGTCAAACTCCTGCAGCAGCATGCGCCAACGAAAAACTCTCGGAGAGGCGGTGTCCGAGGACCAAAAGGTCAAGTTCAAATGGTCCGTGAGAAGCATGAAACGCCGTCCCAGCAGTAGGCTTCGCCAGTGAGCCAACGACAAAACAATCGCCGCCGCTTCCCGGTCACCAACGGCCCATCTGGTCTCAGCGCCAACAAAGGCGCGAGACCAGACCGCGACAGGCTTCCATGTGTCGAGTCGTAGCGTCGTCGCTGGATCCGGAAGTGGCATCCCGCTGGGCCCTTGTAGTAAAACAGCTCCGGCTCCGATGGCGCTGGCGTCGGTCATGACCAGCGTGGGACGTTCGATGTCAAAGTGTGCTAACAGTAGACCTCCCCGCAGAAGTGCGAGCGCTCGGTCCCATGCGCCTTGCGCCTTATCATCCCAGTTCCATCTCGAGCCCGCGCGGAGTAGGTGCGTAAGGGGAGATAGCGTGGATGCGGCGGCGGGCAAATAACAACGGTAGAAGTTGAGGCTCGATAGTGCTGATCGAAGTTCCGAACGGTTGGACGGAGGTTGGAGAGCCGCCAATGCGGAAACTTTCCCGGGGCACGATCGCCGCCCGTCGGCGCTTATGACATGACCGAGGAATTGCACCTCTTCCGTGATCAGTACTGACTTGTCACGTCGAAGTCGTACGTGACGTTCGCCACAGCGCGCGAAAAACGCCAATGTTGCTCGCAAAAGCTCAACGCGCGTGGCTCCGCCGTTCAGAACGTCGTCAAAGTAGGAGAGGATGTTCGGAAGACCACGAGCGAGTATAGACGCGCACCAATTGAAATGCCCCGGGGCGCTGGCGACCCCGAAGGGCATTCGTGCCATTGTATAGACCCCGTCGGGGGTCACAAATGACAAGAGTCGACTCGTCTCGGTGTCGGTTGCGCACTGCAGATAGCCGGAGCGCCAGTCCCAGCGAGCATAGTACCGCCAAGATGACGGGATAGACCGAAGCACCGTGCGCGCGTCCGGAACCGGCCGGGTGTTGGGTCTAATCCGCGAGTTCAAACACCGGTAGTCAATCGTGAGACGGTACTCGGCGGGCGCCCCCGCCTCCCGTCGAGGTTTCTGAATCAGATGCGTTGGACTCGAAACTTCGGCGCGACAGGAAGTCGACGGGCGCGCGAAACCCAACCGAATCCATTCCGCGATCTGCCTTCGCTGCTCTGCCTCGAGGTGCGCAGGGATGGGGCGCGGCGGAAGGCACGGCGGCGACGCGCCCGGCTTCAGACGAACACAAAAGGCCGGAAGATCGGCAGGTTGTGAATCCAACTCCTCAAAGACTCCGTAGCGTACGGCCGCGCTTTCCACGCGAGCAAGATACTCCTCGTGCGACAGGTCGCGATCGCGTGGCAGGTCTCGAAGCTCCTGGTCCTCGACCGGAACCGAAGCATGCTTCGTCGTCGATGAAGATGCAAGAACATGTGGTTTCACGCCGGTATTGAACCCAGGAGAACACGGAGGAGCTGCGGTGTCAAGGCGGTCGCAATCGGGGCAGAGTTCGGCGGCAGAAGAAGTGGCTGCGCCGAGCAACTCGCGACTGTCAATGCCACATTGACAAACGTGATCGTCTGACGGAATTTTAGCAGATTCGGAGGATGATTGAGTCGGAAGTGAAAAAGGCGTCTTAGAGCGAGGTTTCGCCTCCATCGGCGCCTCCCCCGCGTGCATCACGTGATGCCTCACGTGATGTGGCACGTGAGTGGGTGTAGTGCTGCCGACGCGCCCCTGCTGCAGGGCGTTACGTAGCGCTGCTTGAACTGCCGCAAGAAGCCCGTGCTCCCGCATGAAGGGCCGTCCCAGAATGAGCTCCGGTTGCACGCCGTTGACGATGAGAGCCCTCCAAACAGTGCGTATCCCGTCAATGCGCCCACTCAGTGTCGTCCAATGAGTCGAAGGCAGACAGGTCCCGCTGCGCGCGGTGCGGAGTGCGACGGCAGGTGCTAGCTCCCGGCGCACCGCGCACAGGCGCTCAGCGAGCGCCTCGCTGATTACATTGTACGCCGCACCGCCGTCCAGGAGTGCCTGGGACGGGGTGGGAGTCCCCTCAAAGGTGATCGGTATGGTTGCTTCCTCCATTCCCACCGGGATCGGCGACTCCCCCGCACACGGCTCGGCGTTTACGTCGCTTGAGATAGGGTCAGCACCCAATACATCGATGTCCGCCCCCTGCCGCGATGGGCAGTCGCGGGCGAAATGGCCCTTTTCGCCGCATTCGTAGCACTCGTCTCCCCCCCGGCGGGCCTTTGCGTCACGAGCTGGCCCCGGGCGCCATGGCTTCGTCTTAGTCGGGGAGGCC
>JAUPKO010000410.1 GCA_030837395.1 Actinomycetota bacterium
TCAGGTGGCCGACCTGTCCTTCAGATGGCGGGGAATCAGCGTGTGCTGTTGCTGTCGCGATCACGACGGTGATTGCGCACGCTGTTTCACGCCTGTCTGCGACACGGGCCCGCGACCCGGTCCCCAACTGTCTATCACCCAGCCCTGCGATCAGGGGGATCGTCCGCCCCTGTCGATCAGATCACCCCCCCGTGAGGAGGCCTACTTCGAGGACGGCGGTACTGCTGTAGCCGAGATTGTCACTGCCGTGGCCCCAGATGACCTTCATCGATGATGAGCCCTGCGATGACGGCATCGGTGTTCGAGTAGGACCATTTCGTTCCGGGAGTGAATTTCGGCTCGTGCTTCACTATTGCTGGCACCCGCAGAGTCCAGGTCCGCCCTGCCGGCGCGATCAAGGCCGTGGATTCGGAAACGCGATCTGCGCGGTCTGAGTAGTTCATGGCGGAGGACCGGTGGTCTCCCGCACGGTCAGATGAACGGGGAGCGTCGTCCGTGAAGGGCCGGTGCCGGTGCCGTCGATCAGGGCGAGCAGCCGTCGGGCGGCTTCGGTCCCTGTCTCCTGGAGGGGCTGATGGACGGTGGTCAGCCCGACGAGATCCGCTGCGTCGATGTCGTCGTAGCCGATGACGGACAAGCCGCCGGGCACCGACAGGCCGAGGTCCCGGGCCGCATGGAGGACGCCGAAGGCGAGGGTGTCGTTCGCGGCGACGACGGCGGTCGGAGGGTCGGGGGCGGAGAGGATCGTGAGGGCCGAGCGACGGGCCTCGGCCCGTGAGTGCTCACCTTCGACGATGTGGGACGGGTCGATCCGAAGACCGCGCTCCTTCAGGGCCTCGGTGACCCCTTGCAGGCGCATCCGGCTGGAGCGCACCCCGAGCGAGGGATTCGGTGGGTCTCCGACGAATCCGAGACGGGTGTGCCCGAGGTCGAGCAGGTGACGGCCAGCGATCCGTCCGCCCTCGACGTCGTCGGAGACCACGGAAGGCAACTCCGGGTGATGTGCGTCGACGAGGACGACGGGCACCCCCGACGCCCGGATCTGGGCGTATTCGTCGGGGTCCGGTCCGATGGAGATGAAGATGGCGCCGTCCACACGCTCGGCGCGGGACATGTCGCGTATGGCCTGGGCGCGCCGGTCCACGGTCTCGACGTTTCGAATGATCATGTCGAGCCCGGCTGCTGTCAGGGAGCTCTCGATGCCCCGGATCCGTTCGATGACGGACGGGATGACCAGGTGGATCGACAGGACCGCGATGGTCTGTGTCCGGCCGAGTGACAACCGGCGTGCGGTCTCGCTGGGTACGTAGTCCAGTTCCTCGATCGCCGTCAGGACTCTGGCCCGGGTGGCGGGTCTCACCTTCGGCCGATTGTTGAGGACACGGCTCACGGTTCCGACGCCCACACCGGCACGACGGGCAACGTCGGCGATCGTCGCGGCCATCCGGGTCTCCGATCTCACTGCGACTACGCCAGGGGTGCGGATGAGGGCGGTTCCGGCCTTGGTTGCTTGACAACACTGCTAGCTTACCACCGAAGTGGAACCGGTTCCATCGCACACTCCGAACAGTGACGTTGTGGAGAGGAAAGAGCTCATGCGCAGGAGATATGCCGCGGCGTTCGCGGCGGTCGCGATGCTCACAGGCGCGTGCAGCGCCGCTGGCTCACCATCGGCGGGGACCCCGGCGGGATCCGGGACAGCGGTCCAGTTCTCGGGGTTCGTCGGTGGTCCCGGGATCCTGACCCAGACCGAAGAAGCGATCAAGGTCTTCAACACGGAGAACCCCGCGTACGAGATGACTTTCGTCCAGGGCCAGCTCAACCAGGCACCCTTCCAGCAGCTGACCGCGATGTACGCCTCGGGGAGCGTCCCCACGCTCTTCGTCGTCGACGCCGGTGACCTGGCCAAGGTCGCCGACAAGGTCGTGGATCTGTCGAACGAGAAGTGGGTCCGGGACGAGTACCCGTGGGCACGTGAGCAGGGGACGGTGAACGGGAAGGTCCTGGGAGCTCCTCAGGCGGCCACCTCCAACGGGTTCCTTTACAACCGAGCCCTGGTGGAGGCCGCCATCGGCGGTCCCTTCGATCCCACAACGATCAAGACCCGTTCCGATCTGGCCGCCCTGCTGGAGAAGATCAAGGCTTCGGGCAAGGGTCCGATCATCGTCTCGCCGCTCAACTGGTCCCTCGGATCCCACTTCCTGTCCAAGTTCTACGACGTCCAGGGCGACACCGCGGCGCGTGCCCGGTTCTTGTCCGGGCTCACGGCGGGGACGGTGGACGTGGCGAACAACAAGGCGTTCACCGGTTTGATGGACACTCTCGACCTGATGCTGAAGTACAACATCAACGCGGCGAAGCCGATCGCCGGAACGATCGAGACCGACTCGAAGGCGTTCGCCGACGGCAAGGCCGCCTTGTGGTTCATGGGTGACTTCCAGTGGCCGACCCTGCGGTCGCTCGGTGTCCCGGGGACGGGGGACGGGTACGGAATCCTGCCCGTCCCGATCAGTGACGACCCCGCCGACGTCTGGAACCAGAAGATCGGGACGACGTCCTCGTTCATGATCGCGATTGACCGGACGGTCAACACGAAGGCCCAGCAGGACGCCGCCAAGGCGTACCTCGACTGGTACATCCACAGTAAGAGCGGCCAGGACTACATGGTGAACAAAGCCGGTGGCGTGCCCGCGTACACGAGCGTCGAACTGACCTCCGCCAATCCGATCGGACGGGCCGTCGCCGCCAACCTGGCCAAGAACCTCACCTACGCCCCGACCCTCGGGCTGCCGGCCGACCACTGGAACGTTCTGGGCGACCAGATGGTCAAGTACCTCGCCGGGAAGATCGACCGGGCCGGGTTCGCGAAGGCCGTCACCGACTACTGGAAGA
>JAUPKO010000411.1 GCA_030837395.1 Actinomycetota bacterium
CCGGACCAGTCGCTCCATCGGAACGTCCCCCGGCACCGGCGGCGACACCGGCCACCCCCGGGCCCCGCCCGGGAGGCAGTCCGGGGTCCGACGATCCCGTCTTCGGGTACCTCGCGGCCACAGTGATCGCCATGGCCGTGCTGATGGTGGCCAGCGCCGTCATCGCCCGGCGCCGCCGCAGCGGACCGCTGGTGACCGGCGACGCGCTGAGTGGGTCGGCGCTGCACGGGGCCGAACCGCTCGCCCTCGCCGCCGAACGCGGTCTGGCGGCAGTGGAGGACCTCAGCCGAACCCCGAGAGAGGCCATCATCGCCTGCTACGTGGCCATGGAGCAGGCCCTGTCCGGGGCGCCCGGAGCGGTGCCGCTGGAATCCGATACCCCCTCGGAGGTGCTGGCCCGCGCGGTCGGGAACCGGGTTCTGCGGACTGCCAGCGCCGCTCCGTTGGTCCAAGTGTTCGCCGAGGCGCGCTTCAGCACCCACACCATGACCGAGGACCATCGCGAGGTGGCCGAGCAGGCGTTGCGGGCGGTCCTGGCCGACGTGCGGAGCGGGTCGTGAACCGCCTGGTCGCCGGTGGATTTGTCGTCATCCTCCTGATCGAGACTCTCGCGTTCCTGATCGACCCCTGGCTTGCGCTGCCCGTCACCGGGATCGCGGTCGCGTGCTTGGTCGTGCTGGCCTCCAAGCGACTGGTAGCCCCCCACAACACCGCGGACGATCCGGTGGACGCCGACGCTGCGGAATCGTTGCGGCAGTGGCGATCACAGACTGACGCCGCGATCGCGTGGGCCGACGGTACCCGTGGCGACTGGGACCGGCACCTGCGGCCCCGACTGGCCCGGGAGTTCATGCTGGCGACCGGCCACAAGGCCCGGGACGCCCAGCACGACACCGGCCGGATGGTGTTCGGCGACGACCTGTGGCCGTGGGTCGACGCGAGCAACATCGCATGGGCTGATCGCGACGCGCCCGGCCCCGGCCGGGCGGCCCTCGAGGACATTCTCAGACGACTGGAGCAGGCATGACGATCTCAACGGAAGCTACCGCGACCCTGGGCGAGGCGGTCATCGCCGAGGTCGAGCGTGCCGTCATCGGCAAGCGCGCCGCACTCCGACTGATCCTGACCACCGTGCTGGCCGGCGGGCACGTCCTCATCGAGGACCTGCCCGGCACCGGCAAGACGCTGATCGCCCGATCCTTCGCCGCCGCACTGGGCTTGAACTTCACCCGCGTGCAGTTCACGCCGGATCTGCTGCCCGCCGACCTGCTCGGCGCGACGATCTACGACATGCGTTCGGGGCAGTTCGAGTTCCGCCGCGGTCCGATCTTCACCACCCTGCTGATGGCCGACGAGATCAACCGCACGCCGCCGAAGACCCAGGCCGCGCTGCTCGAAGCGATGGCCGAGCACCAGGTCAGCATCGACGGCGAAACCCACTCCCTCCCAATGCCGTTCATCGTCATCGCCACCGACAACCCGGTGGAGTTCGAAGGCACCTACCCGCTGCCGGAAGCCCAATTGGACCGTTTCGCCGTCCAGGTGACTTTCACCCAGTTGTCCAAGGAAGAGGAGACCGCGATGCTGCGCCGCCGCCTGGACCGCGGCTCGGCCGAAGCGCGGTTGGCAGCAGTCACCAACGCCGAGCAGTTGGTTCAGATGCAGGCTTCCGTCGAGCAGGTGACGGTGCACGACGACGTCCTGGGGTATGTGGTGTCGCTGGCTGCCGCCACCCGCACCCACCCCAAGGTCGTGGTCGGGGCGAGCCCCCGTGCCGAACTCGACCTGGTCCAACTGGCCCGCGCCCGAGCCGTCCTCGAGGGGCGCGACTATGTGCTGCCCGAGGACGTCAAGGCCCTCGCCGTAGCGGCCATCGGCCACCGGATCAGCCTGCGGCCCGAAATGTGGGTTCGCAGCCTGCGCGGGACGGACGTGGTCGAGCAACTACTGGCCAAACTGCCGGTGCCTCGGACTCCCCATGGCTGACGGCGGGTCCGGCCTGTGCTGGCGTTGGGAACCAACGGAATTGACCCGAGTCCTGTTCATCTGCGCGGGACTGGCACTGGCGCTCGCGTTGCTATCAGGCCGTTGGCAGTTGGCGGTGTTCGCCGCCCCGATGCTGGGCGTGCTGGCCTCATCGAGGTGGCAGCGTTCCCTTCCGCCGATCTCGGTCCGGGCCGAGCCCGCGCAGTTCCGGTGTTTCGAGGGCGAGGATGTAACGGCCGTAGTCGAATTGAGCGGGGGACCGGCCGCCCTGGAAATCTGTGCACCGGACCGCATGACCGCTGAAGCCGCCGGCGACGACGGCACCGGGCGTTGGACGTTCGCCGTGTCCGCGCAGCGGTGGGGCCGCTACCCGCTGCGGGCGCAGTTGCGAACCGTCGCACCGGGTGGACTGATGGCTGCCACCGCGACGGCTGAGATCGCCGACATCATCGTGTTCCCCCTGACGCCTCCGGCGTCAACCGCATTGCCGCGCACCGAGATGCCCGATCGGCTAGGCACTCACCTGACCCGTCACCGCGGTCCCGGAGTGGAGTACGCCGACATCCGGCCCTACGTACCGGGTGACCAGTTGCGCACCGTGAACTGGTCGGTCAGTGCCCGCCGCGGCAGCCTGCACGTCACCGAGCGGCTCACCGACCGCTCGGTGGACGTGGTGGTGCTCGTCGACACCAGCGACCAACCGCCCGGTGCGGCAACCGCCGCCACGCAGCGGGCGGTGGAGGGCGCGGTGCAGGTCGTCCAGTCCGCGCTGCGCCGGGGCGACCGTGCCGGTGTCATCGGACTGGGCGGCCGACACCCCCGCTGGCTCGGTCCGGACATCGGCCAGCGCCAGTTCTATCGGGTTTTGGAATCGGTGTTGGAGGTCGGCGGTTACCAGGAGATGACCGGCAGCCTGGCGCCCCGCGCCGCCGTGCCGCCGGGCGCGGGCGTCGTCGCGTTCTCGACGCTGCTGGAGTCGGAGTTCGGCTTCGCGCTGACGGACCTGTGCGCACGCGGGCATCCGGTGGTGGTGATCGACGTTCTGCAGGACAGAGTCTTCGACGGGGACGACGTCCTGGTGGACCTGATGTGGAAACTCCAGCGTTCGGCGATGTACCGCAACCTGCGTTCGGTCGGCGTCAACGTGCTGGCCTGGCCGGCGGATGCGGCCCTCGACCAGGTGATGGGGCCGCTGTCGGGGGTCCGGCGGTGACGGTCCGCACCGCGCCCGGGGGCGCGCCGTCCCAGCCTGCGCCGCTGGTGTTCTCGACCTTCTTCGGCCTCCTGATGGTCCTGGCGGGCAGCGGGAACGGCGGCGTAGCGGCCTGGATCGGGGCGGCCTTGGCCCTGCTCGCGGTGGTGGCCGGGGTGTTCTACCGGCCGTCGGCGGTGCTGGCGGTGATCGCGACCGCTGCCACGCTGGCGGTCAGCGACACGTCGGTGTTGTTCGCCGCGGCATGCGGGTTGTCGGCGACCGCCTACCTGGTGATCCGCTGTGCGGTGCCGGCTCTCGCGGGCCTCGGCGTCGTCACCATCACTGCCCCGACCGTCATCGGGATGGTCGGGTTCGGGTTGGCCGCGGTGGCCGCGGCACTGCTGCCGTGGCGGCTGCCCTGGGTGCCGTTGCTGGCCCCGGCCCTGGTGGTCGGGATCGTGGTCGTGGCCTGGGTTGTCTGCGCGCCCGCCGCGGATGGGAACGGGGCCGGTTCGGCGCGGCGCCGCTGAGAAACGGCGCATGGTTACCAAATTCCCATGCAATTGGTAATGTAATGCCATGTTGGTGACGATCGACCGCGTGGGCAGGGTTGTCATCCCGAAGGCTTTGCGAACCGCGCTCGGGATCACCCCGGATACCCAGCTTGAACTGATTCCCGCCGGCTCGGGTTTGCGGATCGA
>JAUPKO010000412.1 GCA_030837395.1 Actinomycetota bacterium
CCGCGGCGGCAACCTCACTGCCGGTCGGATGGCGGGGACCGGACCCCTCCACGTGGACCTCCAGCCTCGACGCCGACGCCTACCGCTCAGCCGTCGGCACCATCCGCGACCACATCGCCGCAGGCGAGGTCTACCAAGCCAACCTCTGCCGTGTCATGTCCGCGCCCATGCCCCCCGACGCTGACGCCGACCCCCTTGCGCTGGCGAGGATCTTGGCCGCAGGCAACCCCGCCCGCCACGCCGGCGCCCTTCGGCTCCCCGCCGCAACCGGACGCGCCGGCACCTTCATCGCCTCCGCCTCACCTGAACTCTTCCTGTCCCGCCACGGCAAGGCCCTGCTAAGCCGACCGATCAAAGGCACTGCCGCCACCCCCGGTGGCTTCCTGCCCAAGGACACCGCCGAGAACGTCATGATCGTCGACCTCGTGCGCAACGACCTCAGCGCCGTCGCCGCGACGGGCACCGTCACCGTCCCGGAATTCCTCGCCGAGGAGCAGCACCCGGGTCTGGTCCATCTCGTCTCAGGCGTCGCCGCCCGCGTGCGCGACGGCGCCACCTGGGCCGACATCTTCGCCGCCACCTTCCCACCCGGCAGCGTCACCGGCGCCCCCAAATCCTCCGCCCTACGCATCATCGGCGAACTCGAACCCGTCCCACGCGGGCCCTACTGCGGCGCTTTCGGCTGGGTCGACGCCGACACCTGCGAGGCTGAGTTGGCCGTCGCCATCCGCACCTTTTGGCTAGAACCCGGCGAGTCCGCACCAGGTGGGACCAGCCCCCGCGCCATGATGCTCAAGTTCGGCACCGGCGCCGGGATCACCTGGGGCAGTGACCCGGACTACGAGTGGCGCGAAACCGAACTCAAGGCTGCCCGACTGGTGGCGCTGGCCAGCGGACAACCGGTGACGCCACTCACCTGACCACTGCCGCCCGCGGTCGATTCATCGGCGTCGGCGCGTTCGGCGTCATCACCGGCCAGCCGCGGTCGGCACATCGAGGAGTGCACATGCTGGTATGGCTTGCCGAAGGCGGGCGCGATGGGGCGATCATGCCCGTGGCCGACGCGTCGATCGGGATTCTGGACCGCGGGCTGATCGTCGGTGACGGCGTGTTCGAGACGCTCAAGGTCGTCGACGGTGTGCCCTTCGCCTTGACCCGACACCTCGATCGGCTCGCGCTGTCCGCCGCCGCCCTGGCCATCGACCTGCCCGCCGTCGACCAACTGCGCGCGGGCATTGCCGCCGTGATCGACGCCAACGGTGCCCGAATCGGGCCGCTCGGCCGGCTGCGGCTGACCATGACGCACGGCCCCGGGGTGCTCGGCGATCCGTACGCCGATGGGGGAGCGCCGACCGTCTTCGCCACCGTCGTGCCGCAGCATCCCTGGTCGCCCACCTCCCACGTGGCGCTCTCGTCCTACCGGCGCAACGAGCGCTCAGCCCTCGCTGGCGTCAAAAGCACGTCGTACGCCGAGAACGCCATCGCCCTGCGGGCAGCCAAAGCCACCGGCGCGGACGAAGCCCTCCTGCTCAACACCGCCGGACAGGTGTGTGAAGGGACCGGCAGCAACATCTTCCTGGTGATCGACGGGCAGTTGGTGACGCCCGAGTTGAGCAGCGGTTGTCTCAACGGGGTGACGCGACAGTTGGTGGTGCAGTGGTGCGGCGCGGCCGAGGTCGCCCTGCCGGCCGCAACCCTGCAGACGTGCAGCGAAGCCTTCCTCACCTCCAGCACCCGCGATGTGCACCCCATCGAATGGCTCGGCGAGCGCCGGCTGCCGGCCCCCGGTCCGACCACAGCCGAGGCCATCACCATTTGGCGCGAACACGAGGCCGCCGACCTCGATCCGTGATCGCCGCGCGGCCCACCAGCCCTCAATCCCAAAGCAGGTCCGCCGTAAGGTCCGCCAGCCGAGGCGCACCGAGTAACGCCATGGCCATCTCCAACTCGGTCCGCAGAATCTCCAACACCTGTTGCACCCCGGCCGCCCCGCCGACCGTCAGACCCCAGATGACCGGCCGGCCCACCATCACCGCAGAAGCCCCCAACATCAGGGCCTTGGCCACGTCCGTGCCGCGGCGGATCCCGCCGTCCACCAGCACCGGCACCCGACCCGCCACTGCCTGCACCACCCCTGGCAGTGCCTCGGCAGTAGCCGGCACGGTGTCCAGATTGCGCGCCCCGTGATTCGACACGATCACCCCGGCCACGCCACAGTCCACGGCCCGCGCCGCGTCGTCGCCGCGCAGATTCCCCTTCGTGAGCACCGGCACGTCAGCCACGCCCACCAGCCACTCCAGGTCCCGCCAGGTGATGTCCGGGGCCAGCAGCGGGTTGTAGATCCGCCGGTGCGCCGGCACGTCGTCGGCCGCCACCGGGGCCTCGGCCAGGATCGGATAGGTGTAGCCGTCGATGCGGCCCAGCTGATTGCGTTTGTCCCGATCCCGGGCACCCAAACTCGGCGTGTCCACCGTCAGCGCCACCCCCCGTGCCCCGGCCGCCACCGCCTGCGCCACCAACTCCCGCGTGAAGCCGCGGTCACGCTGAATGTAGAGCTGGAACAGCCACGGGGTTGCCGCCTGGGCCGCTGCCCGACCCACCTCGACCAGCGGCGTCGACCCCAGCGAACTCTGCACGTACAGCGCCCGGGCCGCCCCTGCCCCGGCGATCGTCGCCGCCTCGGCACCGGGGTGATACGCGCGGTGCTGTGCCGTCGGAGCAACGACGATCGGATGCTCCAGCGGCATTCCGAGCAGGTCGGTTGCGGTGTCGATCGACGAGACATCCACGAGCGTGCGCGGCGCCAGGCGGCGCTCGGACCAGGCCGTCGAATTGCGGCGCAACGTGTGCTCGTCACCGGCCCCGCCCCACACGTAGTCGCGAATTCCGGCCTCGAGGCGCTCAGCGGCAGGTGCCTCGAACATGGGCACGGCGACGAAGGAGGCCAGCGTGTCGTCATCAGTCACGCCGGTCAGTCTGGCACCTCGCCACCCACCGCGGCGGCCACCTCTGGACGCACCACACCACGCACCCCGCGACAGGCTCCGGCGGCCACCGGTTCGCGGCACATCGTGCGCGTCCGCATGGGCAACCGGGGGCCCGTCCCCTAGGGTCGGCGCATGGACATCATCATCTTGGTGGCGCTGTCGGTGCTGGCGGTGCTGATTTACCGGGGAGCGCGGCGGGGGCTGGTGCTGGCCCTGTGGTTGCTGACCTTGGTCGCGGTGCTCGCGCTCTTTCGCTACCACGTCACCTCGGCGCTGGATTTGAGCTTCTGATGGCCGGGCAGAACTCCGAGGGCAACGCCGACGCCACCGAACCGCTGGCGATCGAGGATCCCACCGCGATCCACACCCCGGTCGACCCCACCACGGTGCAGCCGGCGGCCGGGAACTCCGCAGCCGAGGACGCGACCGCGGTACACGCCGCCCTCGACCACACCGCCGTGATGCCGGCCGTGCCCGCCCCGCCGCTACCCGCCCGGACCCCGCCTCCGCTACCGCCGCCGACGCCAGTCGCCGCTTCCGCGCCCATCGCCGCACCTGCCGCTGCTACCGGCCCCGCCGGCGCGCCCACCGCTGCCGCGGTCGACAAGCCCTGGCCGTGGCTCGGCAAGATCATCTACTGGGGCTTCGTGGGCTGGATCGTCGCGTACGCCGGCGTCCTCGGCGCGGCGTTCACCGTGCAGTTCGTCGAGGGCGAGTTCCCGTGCCCGCTGTGCATGCTGCAGCGCTACGCCATGATCCTGTCGAGCCTGGCCGCCATGTGGATCGTCATGCAAGCCCGCCGTGGCACCCTCACGATGGGCCGCTATGCCCAAGGGCTGGGCCTGGGCCTGTTGGCAGCGCTGGCCGGGTCGGTGATGTCCGGCCGACAGGTGCTGTTGCACATCCTGCCTGGCGATCCCGGGTACGGCAGCGCGGTGCTCGGCCTGCACCTTTACACCTGGGCCCTGGTGACGTTCTTCATCGTCGCGTTGTTCTGCGCGGTCTCACTGATCCTCATGCCCCGAGCCGTCGCCACCGCGCCGGGCACCAGTTGGCTGGGCCGGATCGGGGGAGGCGTGACGATGATCGTCGTGTGGCTGTTCCTGATCCTCATCGCGGCCAACGTCGTGGCCATCATCTTCCTCGAAGGTGCCGCCTGGGTGCTGCCAGACGACCCGACCAGCTACAACCTTCTCGACCAGTTGGGAATCACCGGCTCATGAACGACCCGTCCTCGGCCGCCGCTGGAGCCGACAGCTCGTCGGCTCCCGACGTGGCTCCCGCGGCAGCGGCGGGCAAACGCGGGCTGCTCACGATGGTGCTCATCGCCGTTGTGGCGCTGCCAGTGGGCGTGGTGGTGCTCGAACTCATCGAGGGCCTGATCCACTACATCTGGTTCGAGTTGGCCGACACCCTGGAGGGCCCGGCGCTGTGGGCGATGGTGATCGGCAGCACGACTGTGGCCGGCCTGCTGGTCGCCGCCATCCGGCATCACCGCAACGGCCACGATCCACTCAGCGGCCTGGCCACCGTGCCGGTGTTCCTCACCGACTACCCGGCTGTGATGGGGGCGATCGTCGTCTCGCTGCTCTGCGGCATCGCGCTGGGCCCGGAGGTGGCGCTGGTCACCACCGGGTCGCTGGTCGGCTGCGAAATCGCCCGCCGGCGTGGGGATGTCGAAGTGTCCAAGGGCATGATGATCGGCATCCTGTTCGCGATCATGGCGCTGTTCGTCGGCCCGATCCTCAGCGGCACCTTCAACGTCGCCTCCGAGTACACGTTCACAGCCATCGACATCGCCGGCTCGATCGGCATCGCGTTGGTGACCGCCGCGGTGCTCATGGTCGGTCGCTGGGCCGCCATCGGACTCACCAAGGTGCGCGGCGGCGACACCCCGGCCTACGTCCCGTTGACGATCTTCGGCCTAGCGGTGGGCCTCGTCGCCGTCGCCTACCACGAGGTGTCGGGCAATGCGGTTTCGTTCGTGCTGACCAGCGGCGAGAACAACGTCAAGCCGCTCATCGCGTTGGGTACGGCCTCGGCGATCGGCCTGGCCATCGCCGCCAAGTGGCTGGCCTACACCCTCAGCCTGGGAGATCG
>JAUPKO010000413.1 GCA_030837395.1 Actinomycetota bacterium
ACATGCGCGCTCCTCGGTCGGCGGTGGCGAACCCCCCTAGTGTGCAGAGGCGGGGTTGACGGTCGTCGGCGACCCATCCGCCGACGATCGACTATGCCGAGGAGGCGTCGCTGTCCGCACCGGCGGTGCCTACCTCTGATGTGCTGTGAACGACGGGGTCGGCGCGGGGTGGCTGATGGGTGTCGATCCGAACGCAGTCGCGGCCTTCGGCCTTGGCCCGGTACAAGGCCACGTCAGCCCGCCGAAGGGCATCGATCGGGTCCTCGCCCGGCCGCACCTGCGCGGCTCCGATCGACACCGTCTGCTCGTAGGGCATCACCTCACGCAGACGTTCCAAGGTGGTGACGGCCTCGGCGACTGATACGCCCGGCAACAGCAGGCCGAACTCCTCGCCCCCGTACCTGGCCAGGAGGTCGGTGCGCCGCAACTGCCGCCGCCAGGCATCTGCCGCGGCCGCAAGCACGCGGTCGCCGGCCTGATGCCCCTGTGAGTCGTTGAACTCCTTGAAGTGGTCGAGGTCGAGGATCGCGATCGTCGTCGGCAAACCTTGGGCACGACTGCGGCGGACCAGATGGTCGGTCTCGGAATCCCAGGCGCGGCGATTGGGCAGGCCGGTGAGGCTATCCAGGCTCGCGAGGGCGCGTTGCCGTTGGGCCTGCCGCGACATCACCCGCACCATCACACTGATCCGCCACAACAGCAGCACAACGACCAGAATGGTCACCGCGGACAGCCAGGTCGCCAGCGTGGTCAGCCCCACGAGTAGCGCCGCACACAGCAACACGGGGGTCGTCAGCACGGCGAAACCGAGGGCCACGAGACGGATCTGCCCGGGTTCGCCGACACCTTCTGCGGGCGGCACGCCCAAGGTCCCCGCCCCCGGGGCGAGAACGGCCAGTGCTATGCACATCAGCGCTGCTGTCCACAGAACTTCCAGTACCGCTGGGTCCGAGTCTGGCGTGGCGATCCCTTGGATCACGTTGTAGATGATGTCGGCTACCAGGAACAGCACCATTGCCATCATCAGCAGCACCAGGGAAGGACTGCTGCCACCGGGCCCGAGGGCATTGCGGACGAGCGCGGCCACCAGCAGCAGATCGCATACCGGATACGCGATCGACACCATCGTGGCACCATCGAGGGACCCCGACTGAGCCAGCAGGGGTTCGATGATGAACACCCCACCGAGCGACACCGCTGCCGTGAGGATGATCGCGCTGTCGATCCACCCCTCCAAGTCGCGCCTCGGAGCACGCAACCGCTCCAACCTGACGAGGCCGGCGAAGGCGAACGCGTAGGTGCTCAAGTACAGGACATCGGTGATCCCGGGCGAGGGGACTTCGCCGGGGGTGGAAGCTTGGATGTCATAGGCCACGTCCGTGACTGCTGTGAGCAGCACGAACCCCCACATGCACCACCAGATCGCCCGCGATCCTGGCCGGAGTCTGAGGGCGGCGACCATGAACACCGCCGCAGAAATGAGCCCGGCGATTCGGGCCACGACGGAGCGCTCGAGGCTGCCGACCGGCAGGACCGCCAGGGCGAGGAGTACGAGGACACCCCCGATGGTCACCAGCGCCCACGCCCGTCCGCTGAGCCGGATCTCCCGGGACGCTGCCCCTGCATTGGACATATGGCCGACCACCCACTTCCCTTCGGCAACTGTAATGTCCGGCACGACCCGATTGCATCCAGCGCAGGCGCCCACCTGCGCAAGCGCCGATTACCGTCCCCGCCGCGCGGCGGCTAAGGTCGTGTCAAGCGGCCTGGACGTGGAGATTGCCGCGTTGGTGAGCCGTGTCGATTCCAAGCGAAAGGTTTGACGTGAAGAAGGTCCTTGCAGTGGTGGCGGTTGTCGCGGTGATCGGTGTGGCGGTTGTGGTGCTCAAGTCTCGCGGAGCAGACGCCTGATTGACCGGATCCGACCGGGGCCGGTGGTGTGGACGTCACAGCGTCCAGGCCACCGGCCCCAGGGTTTTTGACAGCGCCGTCAGCCCTGTGAGTCGACGGCTTTGACGATGTCGTCTGCACCTTCGTTCAGGGCCTTGACCACGGCGTCGTAGTCGTCCTTGTCAATGGCCTTGGTGGTCTTCGAGACGGCCTTGTCGACGGCCTTGTCGATGCGGTCGAGGTAGAGGTCATCGATCACCGCCACAATCGCCGACGCGCCGACGGGCAGCCAGGTTTCGGCGTCGACGCCGATCTCCTTCTCCTCGTGCCGCTTGGCCAGCGCCCCGGCCCCTGCCCCGATGGCCGCGCCCACTACCCCTGCGAGCAGCAGCGGCGGCGCGAACAACCCCACCACGAGCCCACCGACGGCACCGAGGGCAGTGCCACCGGCGACCTGTCCGCCGCCGTGCTCTTTGACCTCCACGTTGCCGTCGGCGTCGCGCGCGATGACCACGGCGGCCAGCACAGCGGTATCGCTGATCTCCTTGAGGGCATCGAAGTCGGTCTTGGCTGCGGCTGCGTCATCGCCGTAGGCGGCGACGAACAGACTCAGGTTTGCGTCAGTCATGGTGAGTTACCTCCGAGGGTTGCGGTGCCACCTCATATGTGGCCGACCCCATCCAACGCCCGCGCGTCGGTGGTGTCGAGTCGACTCCGCACCGGCGCAGACGGGCCACAATGGAGCCATGACGCGTCTGTATCGCAATGGCACCGTGTGGACCGGCATCTGGCGCGACGGGCAGGTGATCCTCAGCGATGCCCTGGCAGTGGTCGCCGGACGCATCGCAGCGCTGGGCGAGGCTGCGCGGCACGTGCCCGCCACCGAAGTGGTGGACCTCGATGGCGGTTTCCTCATGCCAGGCTTCGGCGATGGCCACGCCCACCCGATGAAGGGCGGCATTGCGACGCTGTTCGCACCGATCGCCGCGTCGACTTCGGTAGCTCAGGTCCAGCAGGCGGTGGCGGCGTGGGCGTCGGCGAATCCGGGTGAGCCGTGGGTGCGCGGTGAGGGCTACGACCCAGCATTGGCGCCGCTGGGCGTGTTCGACAAAGCATGGTTGGACGACGTCGTGCCGGACCGGCCCGTCGTGCTGCGGGCCTCGGACTATCACACGACCTGGGTCAACTCCAGGGCGCTTGAGGTCGCCGGCATCAACGAGGACACCCCCAATCCACCTCGCGGGGTAATCGAACGCGCACCGATGGGCACCTTGCGGGAGTGGGGCGCCTGGCGACTGGTGGATCGCCACCTGCCGGCGCTGACCACGGACCAGCGGCGGTTGGTCGCCGAGCGAGCCTTCGACTATCTCGTGGCGCAGGGGATCACCTTCGTGCAGGACGCGTGGGTGGAGCCCGATGACCTGCTCACATGGCAACTGGCCCCGGCTACCGTGCGGGCCAACCTCGCGCTGTTGGCCGAACCCGAGACCTGGCGCGACCAGATTGCGTGGTTCCAGGCAGTGCGCGCCGACGCGGCTGCCCACGTGAGCGTAGGTGCGGTGAAGTTCTTCGCCGACGGCATCATCGAAGGTGGGACCGCGCACATGCTCGAGCCATATTGCGGGTGCGGTGACCGGGGGGTGGCCAACTGGCCGTCCGGCGAGTTGGCGGCGGCCGTGACCGCGGTGGTCGGGGCCGGCTTCCAGCCGCACGTGCACGCGATCGGCGACGCCGGGATTCGAGCGGCGCTGAACGCCTTTGCCGCCGCGGCAGCTGTGCACGGCCATGCCGGGCGGCCTGTGGTGGCGCATTGCCAGGTGGTGGATCCAGCAGATCTGCGACGCTTCGTCGAGTTGGGCGTGACGGCCAACTTCGAGCCGCTGTGGCTCAAACTCGACTCGGATCAGGTGGTGCTGACCCAGCCACGTCTCGGCGCGGAACGCTCGGCACGGCAGTATCAGGCGGCCTCGCTGCTGGCCTCGGGGGCCAATGTGTCCTTCGGCAGCGATTGGCCGATCAGCTCCGGCAACCCATTGGAGGGCATCGCAGTCGCGGTCACCCGGCAGTTGTCCGACGGCACACCCGCGCAGGGGTGGTTGCCAGGTGAGCGTCTCACCGTCGACCAGGCCCTGGCGGCCTACACCGCCGGGGTGGCACGTCAGGTCGGGGGCACCGATTGCGGAACCTTGCGTCCGGGCAACAGGGCAGAGTTGGCCTGGCTCGCTGCTGACCCGCGCGAAGTCGATCCGTTGTGCATCGCTGACATCGAGATTCGGCGGATCCCGGGCTGCGAATCGCCCGCGGTTCTGTCACCATGACCGCACGAACACCCGGAGGTGGACCATGCCGATCACCGGCGAGTACGTGCCCAGCCCGTCGAAGTGGGTTGCAGACCAGGTAGCGGAGTACGAGGCCTCCGGCGGTACCCGGGCCAACACGCTCATGGACACTGGAATGCCGGTGATCATCTTGACGATGCGGGGCAAATCCAGCGGTGTGGTGCGCAAGACCGCCCTGATGCGGGTCGAGCACGAAGGCGAGTATGCGCTGGTGGCCAGCAAAGGCGGTGCACCGGACAACCCCGTCTGGTACGGCAACCTCATGGCAGATCCACACGTGATGATCCAAGATGGCCCAGCGCCGGCGGACTTCACGGTGCGCGAAGTGACCGGCGCTGAGCGGGCGCTGTGGTGGGACCGCGCCGTCGCCAAGTTCCCGCAGTACGCGGATTACCAAGCCAACACTCAGCGGGTGATCCCGGTGTTGGTGGCAACGCCCGTGTGATCAGCGTGTTGGCTCGGGCACGCCCGAGGCAAGGCCCGGTTCAGGCCGGCCGAGCGGGCTGAACGGAGTTGGCGCGAGCGTTCCTGGCAGGCTGGGGGACGTGTCGTTGACCCTGTTCTATTACGAGTTCGCGCTCCTGGTGGTGGTAGCCCTGGGCTGGCTCACCGGTCGTTGGTTGGTGCAGCGGTACCGCGGGCGGTCTGGTCTGGACGGGAGGTCGCCGGAGGAGCCCGAACCAGGCTCGGAGCGGCTCACCGACGCCATCGGCTTCGTCGGAGGGGCGTACGGCATCCTGCTGGGTCTGCTGTTGGTATTCGCGGTCGGTCACTTCGTCGACACGCGACAGGTGTCCCGCGAGGAGGCCATCACCGCGGCGGCCCTGTTCAACGCCGTGAATCCGTACCCGGCAGAGTCCCGGGACCCGTTGCGCCATGACCTGGTCTGCTACATGCGGTCGGCAGCGACTGACGACTGGACGGCCGCGCAGCAGGGTGATCTGACCGGCTCGGAAAACACCAACGCCTACGCCATGAGCGTGCAACGACAGATCGAAGCGCTGCCGCAGGAGGAGGCCGTCGAAGCGTCCAACCACTACTTCGTCACCGAGGAGATCCTCGATCTGGCCAAGTCGCGGCAATTGCGACTGCTGTATGCGCTGCCGGAGATCCCGCCTGTGATCTGGCTGGTGGTCTACGTGTCGGCGTATGCGTTCGTCGCCCTCATGGTCTTCCACCTGGGCAGGCGCCGCTGGCTGACCACGTTGGCGCTGCCCGCCACGACGCTGGTGCTCGCTGCGATCATCGGGGCGCTGATCCAGTTGGACGCACCGTTCAACGGCATCGGTGCCACCCTGCGGCCGGTCGCTCTCGAGGCGGCAGCGACGCGGCTACACGACGCCAACCCGGAGCCTGCCGCAGTCTGGGATCCGTGCGAGCGGCTGGAAGCCGAGGAGTGGGGATGAGCTGCCACGGGCCGGGTCAGGCGTGAGCCTCAGCCACCCAGCACTGCATTAGGAACAGCGCTCTGGCCACGACGTTGGCCCACGTGAGGATCGTCAGCACCAGGACGACCCCGCCTGAGGTGTGGGGGTCCATGAGCGCCCCGAGGTAGGAGTACAACAGGAAGAAGTTGGCCCCGACGAGGAAGGCGGCGAACACCGACGAGGCGGCCAGCAGGGTTCGTGCGGGGCGGCGACGGTCGACCGCGCGCAACGATCTGAATACCACTGCGGTGAGCAGCGCGAAGGCGGCCAGAATCGTCAGCGACTTGCCGACGGGAACCAGGCCGCGCGTCACCTGCGAGCCGAGGAGGGCGCTCAACGCGGCGGTGCGGATCGCAGTGCTCAGGGCCAACAGCCACGCCAGCAGGATCGTCGAGGCCAGACCGAGGCCGATTACCAGGTTGCTGGGCGCGAACCGGGACACCTTTGCCGCGGATTCTGGCGCAAGAACGGCGCGGGTGCCGGTTCGCAACGCACGTGCGGTCATGGCAGCCGAGACCACCAACGTGGCCGTACCCACCAGTCCCAGAACGGCGCCTTGAAACTGTTGCAGGACCTGGTCCACCGAGGCCCCGATGTCGACCCCGCTGGCTGCGGCGGCGGTCGGGATCACAATCTCGTTCGCGCCGGGCATCTGGCGGGTGATGATTCGAAGCGCATACAGCAGCACCAGGACGACGGAAATCGTCAGGAACAGCCCGCGCGACACAACGACCAGGGCGTGGTATTCGACACGTTGGTCGCGGTAGCGCTCGACAGCCCGGCTGAGGTGATCGAGGCTGGCATGTTGGCGACGTTGCGCCCGGATCGCCGAGCGGACGCGGTGGCGGTGCCTGGCCTGGTCAGCCACGGGCTGCGCCGAAGTCGATGCCGACGTCCGTCCGGTCATGGGAGTTAGGCTCCAGATCCCCTCGTGCGACGAGGGGCATCAGGCCTCCCTCGCCTTCCCTCGATGCCAGCCCGGATCGCTCAGGGTCCCGACGTGCAGCCGCAGTTGTCCCAGCAGGCGCCGCCGCCAGCGACCAACTCGAGGTCATCCTCGGCGATCTCCCCGCCGCCGGTCTGCGCCGCGAGCACGAGGTGGATGTCGGTCAAAGACTCCTCGTGCACGGTGACCGCCACGGAATCGGGAATGTCGACCCCGACCAGCTGTGACAGACCGACTCTGGGATCGGCCAGCAACACCTCACGGAACGCGGGGTCGTCGGCCAACTTCGCGCGCACGAGTGCGTCCACCTCAGCCCGAGAAGGGATCGCCATGGTTGCTCCTTCCAGCCTCTTCAACGTAGCGCAGTGCCGACGGCCGGAGCAACGGCCGCTGCTCTGCTTCGTGGCGTGCCCCTTGACACCGACTCCCGCCAGGTTGCACCGTGTGTGCCGTGAGATCACATCTGTTCAGCCAGGCCAGTGTCGAGCCGACCCAGTCCTGGGCGGTGCACCAGCGCAAGATGCTGCGTGTGGTGGTGGAGCCGAGCAGCCCGCTGCTGGCGGCTAAAGGATCGATGGTGGCGTACCAAGGCAACGTCGAGTTCACCCACAAGGGCGGGGGCGGCGGGTTCAGCGGCATGGTCAAGCGGGCGGTGTCCACCGACAACACCCCGCTGATGCAGGTCACTGGCAACGCCGAGGTGTTCCTGGCCAGCCTGGCCAATGACGTCCACCTGATCGAACTCGAAGGTGACTCGGTGTGCGTCAATGGGCGTTCGCTGCTGGCGTTCCAGTCGACATTGCAGTACGACCTTCGGCTCAACAAGGGGGCCGGGTTCGTCTCCGGCGGCGTGTGGTCGACCTACCTCACCGGCCATGGCATGGTCGCCGTGGTGGCCGACGGAGCGCCACTGCTGTTGGAGACCGGCCAGGTGCCCACCTTCACCGATACCGACGCGACGATCGCCTGGGGTGGTCACATGTCGCCATCGTTGAAGTCCTCCATGAACATGAAGTCGATGTTCTTCGGCGGCTCCGGCGAGGCGTTCCAGTACGCCTTCAACGAGCCCGGTTGGGTGCTGGTGCAGCCGTCTGAGGGGCCGCCGCCACCACCGACGTCCAATGCGTCGAACTCCACCGGCCTCGGGTCGCTGTTCAGCTGAGGGGTCGCAGATCGGCCACATCCGCCGTCCACCGATCCCGGTAACGCTCCGGGTAGGGCATGCGCGCACCCCCGCCGGTGCGCAGGTGCCAGGTGACCGACGTGGTGCCCAGCACCGCCATGCTGATCGCGGCCAGCCAGCCGAATTCACCCATGAGCGCGCCGTCACCGGTGAAGGCGGCTTCGCCTTGGAAGGCGAATGATGTGGCCACCAGCCCGTTCCAGGCGCCGTGCGCCACGATGCTCGGCCACACTGCGTGGGAGCGGTCGGTGATGACGCTGACAAAGGCACCGAAGCCCAGGATCGCCAGGGTGAAGGCCGGCAGACCACTCAAGCTGCCGTACCAGCCGAGAGCGATCACCGGTACGTGGTAGAGCCACCAGATCGCCGTGACGAGCAGCCAGGCAGGCACGAAGGTGAACCTGCGGCGGACCAACGGCCACAGGAAGCCGCGCCAGCCGATCTCCTCTCCGGTAGCGGTGATCATGGCCGTGGGAACCAGGATGAAGGCGCCCAACAGCGCTGCACCGAGGATCGATCCGTTGACCTCTATGAGCCCGAGGGCCGACGCGAATCCGTAGCCAGCCAGGCCCACCACCGCCGGGGTCAGTCCCATCACCAGCCACCGGTTCAACCGCCCCCACACGATCACGCCTGGACCCGCGACGCGGGCGAACAACGCCCCGACCGTGGGGGCCGCCATCACTACCACCACCCAATTCTGGGAGGACCCGTTGGTTGCTGTGGGGCGCAGCCACCAGACGCCGATCAGGTAAACCGTCGCGAGCCCACCGAAGTAGAAGCACAGCCGCCGGACGTCGCGTGTGGGATCGGTACGCGCACGGTCGTTGCGCGCGACTGCGACGGAGCGTGGACTGCGGGCAGCCATGTCCGCGATCGTAGCGGCGGCATCGGGGATGCCCGGCTATTCGGGATGCTGGGCTTTGCGCCGTCGACCGGCGTAACCGGCCCACGGCCGGCCCGGCTGGACTCGTCCGGGTTCCGTGGGGACAGGTCGGGGACTAGGGTCGAGGGTGAAAGCGGCAGCCGCCGCCTCCGTGAATCACGTGGGTGATGGATGAGAGGGATGAGGATATGAGCGAGCACGGTGGCAAGAGGAAGTTCCTGGTGCTGGCCGTCGCGGCCGTTGTGGTGGTTGGGGTGGCTGCGGTGGTGCTGAAGATGCGCGCTGTGGACGTGGAGGCATCGGCTGCTGTCGATGACATCGAGGCGCGACTGGACGACCTCGATCCCATCACCCGGGCTGCGACACTGGAGAAGCTGGCCAAGGACGGCGTCTGAGGGGCGCCGCTCGCGGGTGAGGTTGACCGACGTCATACGGATTGACGTTGAGCCCAGAATGCGCAGCTGGATGAGGAATCGGCCGCACCAGGACCGATGAGGAGTGCCGCCGGTGTCGATGGCTGTGCTCATCGCGGTGACGGCGGCCTCTCGTTCGACCGAATCGCCGTCGTGCTCAATCAGTTCGGTCATGTGTTCGTCGATGTGGTGCACGTCATGCCGGCGGACGACTTCTGGGAGACCTACGCGCTGGCATCGGCCATGCCCAGGCCCAGTGGTCCGATCTTCTTGACGTCGTTGGGTTGGCAGACTGCGGGCCTGGTCGGTGTGGTGGCGACGGTGTGCTCAAGCCCAAATGGGGTGAGGGTCAGCGTGACCGGCCAGATCTCCACTAGGTTGTGGACCATGACGGGAGGTGGTCATGCTTAGCCGGAGCGAGGCCGTCTTCGCCGCCCTCAACGCCGGCGTCGTGATCCACGCGGCCGACAGCACGATCTTAGACGCCAACGAGCGCGCTCGGAACTTGCTGGGAATCCAGGATCTCGAAGGTCGGCTGGCCACAGACCCGAAGTGGGTGTTCATGGACTCGGATCGCTCGCCGATGTCCCACGATCGTTTCCCGGTCGTGCAGGTGATGACATCCGGGAAGCCGGTGCACGGGCTGATCATGATCATCCGGCCCCCTGCCGGCTCTGACGTGTGGCTCGAGGTCAATGCGCTACCCGTGGCCAACGACGCCGGGCAGCTCGAAGAGATCGCTGTGACGTTCATCGACGTGACCGCTCGGGTAGAAGCCGAGCGGGCCCTCGCTGCCAGCGAGGAGGTGCAGCGGATGGTTTTGGACAATGCCGGCCAGGGCATGCTGCGACTTGATCGTGACCTCCGGGTGGACTATGCCAACCAGCAGGTGGCGATTCTGTTGGACACTCCGGCGGAGTTGCTCGTCGGTAGGACCCTCAGTGAGCTCGGTTACCCCGTCTCCCGCAGGATCGACTGGGAGCACCATGCCCGACGGGTGCTCACGACCGGGGCGTCCAGGTCGTTCGAATACGACATCCACGCAGTGCGGCGACGGCGCTGGCACGAGGCGGGACTCCAACCGCAATTCGACTCCAGCGGAGCGGTCACCCACGTGATCCTCACCGATCGTGACGTCACCGAGCGCAAGGAGGCCGAGGCGTCGGCGCAGGCGAGGCAGGCACAGGTGCGGCAGGCGGAGCGCGCCGCACATGTCGGCACGTGGACGATGGATCTGGCGACGCGTCGCTTCGTCTGGTCCGAAGAGATGCTCCTCATGCACGGACTGGGCTCGGCAGGTCCGCCACCGGACTACGCGGACCTCCCGAGTCTCTTCACCGCCGAGAGCTGGGAGCGGCTCGATGCTGCGCTGAGTGACAGCCAGCAATCCGGATCCGCGTTCGAACTGGAGTTGGAGGTCGTTCGCCCCGACGGATCGCACGCGTGGATGCTGGCGCGTGGTGATGTGCTGCTTGACGCTGCAGGGGTCGCCATCGGACTGCAGGGCATATGTGCAGATATCAGTGAGTCCAAGCGGGCAGCGGCGGAGCTGCACCAGTTGGCCACCCATGATCCGCTCACCGGGCTGACGAACCGCCCGGCGATGTTCGACGAGTTGAACCGTGCGCTCCTGGAGGACAGTGAGTCGGGGCACACGACGGCGGTGCTGATGGTGGACTTGGACAATTTCAAGAACGTGAATGACTCCCTGGGCCACGGACTCGGTGACGCCCTGCTGGCCGCAGCGGCCGCCCGCATCGTGACCGTCGTCAGCGTCGGGGGCCTCGTTGCCCGCACCGGCGGCGACGAGTTCGTCGTGCTGATGCGAGGGCTCACGGAGCCCGTGGATGCGGTGAATGAGGCGCAACGGTTGGTGGTCGCTTTCCGCCGCTCATTCTCTTTGGGTGGCGCCGAAGTGTTCGCGACTGCCAGCGTGGGCCTGGCGATCGCGGGTGACGCTAGCAATGCGGAGGAGGTGTTCCGGGATGCCGACACTGCCTTGTATGCGGCCAAGCGCCAGGGGAGGGACCGGGTGGCGGCTTTCAACGATGAGTTGCGCGCCGCCGTCACGAGTCGCATCTCGATCGAGACAGAGCTGCGGCGATCCCTGGAACGAGGCCAATTGGCGGTGTGGTACCAACCCGAGGTCGACCTGGCGACCGGGTGCGTCAGCGCGGTCGAGGCCCTGCTGCGCTGGCACCACCCGGATGGCACGGTATGGACGGCCGACCGCTTTATCGACGTGGCCGAGGAGACCGGGCTCATCCTGAGCATCGGAGAGTGGGTGCTGCAGCAGGCATGCCTGCAGGTCGTGTCGTGGGCGGCCACCCGACCCGATCGGCGGCCCGTTGTGCGGGTCAATTTCTCCGCCCTGCAACTTGCCGAAGCCGGTCTGCTCGAGGCGATCGACGCCACCTTGGCCGAAACCGGCGCAGACCCGGCGTTGCTGTGCGTCGAGATCACCGAGACAACGTTGCTGCGTGAGACCACGACGGCGCGAACGAACCTCCACGGAATCCACGACCGCGGCATCGGTATCGCCATCGACGACTTCGGCACCGGCTACGCCTCCCTGACCTATCTGAACGCTTTCCCGGTCGACGTCATCAAGATCGACCGCAGCTTCGTCACCGGCGACTCCGACCCAGACAACCGCATGGTCGCCGGCATCGTTGCCCTCGCCAGGACGCTGGACATCGCTGTGACGGCAGAGGGGGTCGAGGATCCCGACCAGGCCACCCGGCTGCGCGACATGGGGTGTCCGAGCGCGCAGGGGTGGCTCTACGCCAAGGCATTGCCCGTCGAAGAGGTCACACCACTGCTGGAGCACTGCTTTCCCCATCTGTGACCCAGGGGCTTTCGTGGGTCGAAGGGTCATGGTTCGCCAACTGTTGCGTGCTACCGGCATGCTGGAGTCGTGGTTGTCCGCGGACTCTTAGCAGTGATGGCGTGTGGCGCCGCGTGGTCGCTGGCTGCATGTGCGGGCACCGGCAGTGGTGGTGCGGGGAACGGGACCGTGGGGGTGCACGAGGTCCCTGGCCCCATGAGCGTGCGTATTGAGCAGTACCGGGAGGACGAGGTCGCGGGCGTGATGCAGGTGGGGGTGACTAATCACGGCGACGGGCTGGTGGCGATCGAGTCGGTGCGGATCGATTGGTCCGGCCTCGCGGAGCCAGTCGCCGCCGACCTCGACTATCGGCTTCCCGCTGATGCTTCGGTGGACCTGCCGGTGCCGGTAGGACGGGCCGAGTGCCCGTCGCCGTACACCGGCGATCCGCGGTCTCCCCAGGAGCCTGCCCAGGTGACCGTGGGGCTGGCCGGGGGAGCCACGGTGCAGACTGCCGTGGTGGACTCGTCAGCGCTGGCACGCATCTACCAGGCCGAGTGTCGGCGGCGGTATCTGTCCGATCAGGTGAACCTGAGCTTCGGCGATGCCTGGACCCTCGCCGGCGATGCGTCGCAGACGCGTGCCGTGGGGACGATGCGGTTGCGTCGGGGTGATGCGGCCGGTCCCGTGGCAGTCACGGGCGTCGATGGCAGCGTTCTGCTTGAGTTGGCCGTCACAGGTCAACCGTTGCCGGTGGTGCTGGCCGATCAGCGCGCTGAGGTGGAAGTTCCGGTCGAGGTCCGTTCGACGTTGCGATGCGACGGACACGCCCTAGGCGAGAGCAAGCAGACGTTCGCCTTCGACGTGATGGTCGACCTTGGCCAGGACGGCCAAGCGCTCCCCTTCGCGTTGACGCCGGACCACGACGGGCGCGCCCGGATGCAAGAGGTGATCGACGCGGCCTGCGGCTAACTCAGGCGTCATCGCTTGAAGGATGGCTAGGGATTGGTCAGGCGGGAGAGGCCCGGGAACAAGAGGCTCAAGAACGCCATGTTCATGTCCGCCTTCGCAGCCCTGCGCGCCGACCCCGAGTCACGTACCTACTACGACCGCAAACGAGCCGCGGCGAAGAAGCACAACGCCGCCCTCATCTGCCTCGCGAGACGTCATGATCGACCCGGTGGGTTTGGACACCGGTGTGATCTTCGCCCAGTCGCCGGACGATTTCATCGCTGCGCTGTGCGACGACATCGTAGCCAAGCGGGTCGCGGCCGCCGGGGGATCGGGCTAGGGCCCGGAGGACGAGCCGGCGATGTACCCGATCATCCCGCTCGACTACTCGAGGTGGATGCCGCGATCGCCTCCAGCACCTGAGCCACCGCCGGCGAAACCTCGTCGGCCCGGGTGGCGAGCACGAGTTCGGTGCTGGCTGTGACGTCGGCCAGCCCGCGGAACGCCACACCATCGACCGTGAGCGACCTCACCGGCTCGGGGACAAGAGCCACACCGATGCCGGCGGCCACGAACGTGACCAGGGTGGCTGTTTCACGCACCTCAACGACTTCGGCGGGCAGGAAGCCCGCCTGCCGGCACGCGTGCATCACCGCGTCGTACATGACTGAGCGATGACCGGAGGGATGCGTGACGAACGTCGAGTTCCGCAGGGAGGCCAGCGCCACCAACTCCGACGCGGCTTGCGGATGATCGGCCGGCAGCGCAGCAACGAGGGGCTCCGAACGCAGGTGCCGTACGGTGAGCTGCGGGTCGGGGGCCGGATCGCGCGTCACGGCGATGTCGATGCGCCGCGTGATCAGTCCCTCGGCCAAGCTCGGGCTGAGTTGCTCCCCGTGCAACTCGAGCTCGACGCCAGGCAGGTGGGCCCGAACGAGCCGTGCCACCCGCGGCAGGAGGTCATAGGTGGCCGTGCCCACGAACCCAATCGACACCCGACCGGCCAGTCCGGCTTGCAGCCGGCGCAGGGCGACTTCTGCCCGATCGACCTCGGCCAGAATCGAGCGTGCCCGGGGCAGCAGCAACTCGCCTGCGGCCGTCAGCCGCACCCGCCTTGTGGAGCGGTGGAACAACTCCGAGCCGACATCGCGTTCGAGGCGTTTGATCTGCTGCGACACCGCTGGCTGTGCCAAGTGCAGCAGGTCCGCGGCCCGGCTGAAGCTGGACAGTTCGGCGACTGTTACGAAGGTAGTCAGCGCCGCCAGATTCTTAAGCTGATCCTATGGGACTATCGCACATCAATATTGGACGTAATGAATCTCTGGTCCTAACCTGACGAGCATGACGGAATCGTTTCTCTATG
>JAUPKO010000414.1 GCA_030837395.1 Actinomycetota bacterium
GCACCCCCACTAAGCAATCGCCCTGCCGCTACCCGCCCGTGCCCATGACCAGAGATCGTTGCGGTTGAGTCGGTCTCAGAGGCGGGCAGTTTCGGCTGGACATCTGGATGCTCCGGACGTGGGTCCAACGGCAATCGCCCCCTCGGCTGACCGATGCCTCGTCACCCTTCACTGTCGGCCCACCAGGATGCCACACCCGCTGCCACCCGAATCCGCCACAGATGCCGAACAGTGTTCCGTCAGGGGGGACAGAAGTGGGTGGGGGCACGGCCCCCATCGCCCTGAACGGCGCCACGACGACCGGCAGAGGGTAGCCCCCCACAGGGCTGGCGTCATTGGCTCACGTCGGATCTGAAGGGGATCGGGTGCCGAGTTCGGGCATCCGACGCCAAGGCGCCGGTTCGACGCACGGCTGAGGCTGGTCGGCGAGTCGTTGGCGGCTCCCGCCCGTCTCAATCTAGAGACGGCCTCGGCCCGGAGTTGGCCGGTGCGCCGGTCCTCAATACTGGCCACGCCGCGGGGAGGCACTCGAGCGCCTGAGCGCCTACCCGATCGGGGACTACGGGCACCGGGAACTCGTGCGTCGGCGGTGGGATCTGCGTGACGAGGTGTCAGAGTGTCGTGCGCCGCCCAAGTGGTGCAGGCAACTGAGCTGGAGGGTGCCTCTGCTCACGCCTGATGTGCGGCTGGCCCACGCAGTCCAGTCGCTGTTCCGGGCCGAACTCCTGGACCGACGCGGCCAGCCGCGGGAGGCAGACCGAGCCGGCGCCCGACCCTATGACCCCGCGAGCATTCCCTGCATCGTGCTGATCTCGGCCTGTTGGCCGGTGATGATGCTTGCCGCCATGGCCTTGACCTGCGGATTCGTGGAATCGGACACGTCCTCGGCCATCGCGATGGCCCCCTCGTGGTGGCTGATCATCATCTGCAGCCACAGCTGGTCGAATGCCGGACCCTTCGCGGCGGCCAAGGCGCTCATCTGGGCGTCGGTCATCATGCCGTCTTTGGAGACGCCTCCCATGTCCATGCCGGGCATGTCGCCGGATGCGTCGGTGCTTGCGCTGGCCATCGCCGAGGGGGCACCCCATTCGGCTAGCCACTGCTGCATCTGGGCGATCTCGGGACCCTGTGCGGCCTTGATCTGTGTGGCCAGGGCCTGCACCTGCGGCGAGGCGCCGTAGGTGGGGTCGAGTGCCACGTCGGCCATCTGCACGGCTTGCTCGTGGTGGGGGATCATCAGCTGGGCGAACGCTATGTCACCGGCGGATGCCGATTCGACGGGGCTGGGCGCGCCCGCAGACGCCGATCCGGGCGTGGCGGCGATGCTGCTGGCCGGCGTGCTGCTTTCCCCGGACGTGCCTCCGCAGGCAGTCAGGGTGACGGCGGCCAGAGCAATTGCGGCGGTGACGATGGGGGCGCGCAGGCGCATGGGCGATCTCCTCCAAGTCGATGGGCGACGGCAACTGCCGCAGCCTTGGAGCAACAACAATGGAGTGGTCAAGGCTGTGATCTCGCGAAGAACACATGAAGGTTCGATAAAGGAGCACGCCTTGATCGAACCTTCATGAGTTACACCCCGTTACCACATGGCGCAAGGGCGATCATGAAGGTAACGACGATCGAAAGGAGGCCCTGACATGATGGACTGGGGCGATGGCGGATGGTTCGGAATGGGATGGATGGTGATCGTCGTGTTCATCCCGATTCTGCTCGTGCTCGGCTTGGGTGTGTGGGCCGTCGTCGGCCTTACCCGTCCGGCCTCGACCGGTGCATCCACGCCGTTGCCGGAGAATTCGCGGCAGATCCTGGATCGCCGCCTGGCGGCCGGGGAGATCGACGAGCAGCAGTATGTGCAGTTGATGCGGCTGATCGCTGGGGCGGCCTCGCCACCTGGGGTGAAGTAGTGGCGGAAGGGACGGCATCGTGACCGACGCGGAAACCCCCGCGACTGCGGCAATCGTTCTCGTCGTCGATGATGAGAGGGCGCTGGCCGAGGTGGTCGCCTCCTACCTGCGCCGCGGAGGGTTCGACGTACATATCACCGGCGACGGGCCTGCCGCGGTGAATGCCGCCCGGACTCTGCAGCCGGACCTGATCGTGTTGGATCTCATGCTTCCGGGCTTCGACGGCATCGAGGTCTGCCGCCAGGTTCGAACGTTCTCGGACTGCTACATCATCATGCTCACAGCCCGCGACGAGGAGGTCGACAAGCTCCTCGGCTTGTCGATGGGGGCCGACGACTATCTGGCCAAGCCGTTTTCCCCGCGTGAGGTAGTCGCCCGGGCCCAGGCGATGTTGCGCAGACCCCGCACCCTGGGGACCAACAGCCCGGCGCCAGACGTGGAGCCCGAGCCGTGGCGCGTCGGCGACGTGGTCATCGATTCAGTCGCCCGGACCGTCACCACTGCCGACGGTGAGGTGGACCTCACCCGCACCGAGTTCGACTTGCTGGCCGCGATGGCCGCCCGGCCCCGGATGGCGTTCAGTCGGCGTCAGCTCATCAACGCCGTGTGGGGTGAGGACTGGTATGGCGACGAGCACGTCGTCGATGTCCACATCGGGCACTTGCGCGGCAAACTCGGTGACGAGGCGGCCACCCCGCGGGTGATTCGCACGGTGCGCGGCGTCGGTTACGGGCTGGTGGCCGGACCGTGAGCCGCGCACCCTCGCTGGCGTCACGGCTGCTGGCGATGATGCTGCTCGTGGTCGCGGTCGGTGCGACCACGTTCATCGTCACCGCGGCGCTCATCGCTCCGTCACTGTTCTCCGAGCACCTCAAACAGGCTGGCGACGACAGCCCGGCGTTGCAGTCCCACGCGGTCGCGGCGTTCCAGACGGCCTTCACCCTGTCCGTCACGATCGCCGTCGTGCTTGCCTCCGGCGCAGCCGTCGCGGTGGCCTGGGTCTTCTCCCGGCGGGTCGGTCACACGATCAGCGCTCTGGCCGCCGCCGCCCGCCGCGTCGCCGACGGCGACTACACCGCACCCATTCCCGGGACCTCGTTCGGCCGCGAACTGACCGACCTGTCCGGATCATTCGCTCAAATGGCTCGGACCCTGGCCGACACCGATACCGCCCGGAACCGTCTGCTGGCCGACCTCGCCCACGAGATCCGCACACCGCTGGCGACCCTGCAGGCCTACATCGACGGCCTCGACGACGGCGTCCTCGACGCCGACGCCGACACCTACGCCACGATGCGCGCCCAGGTCGAGCGCATCGGCCGGCTGAGCACCGACCTGCGCGACGCGGCCGCCGCCCAGGAGGGTGCCCTCGCGATGGCCATGGCACCCTGCGACGCGACCGAGGTCGTGGCCGACGCCGTTGCCGCCGCCCTCCCCGCGTACGACGCTGCCGGCATAGACCTGCGATTCACCACCCAGCGTCACGCCCACGTGCGCGCCGACCGGCAGCGGATCGGACAGGTTCTGGCGAACCTGCTCGTCAACGCGGCCCGCCACACCTCCCCAGGCGGGCACGTCGAGGTCGGCACGGCTGTGGTGGGGGACAGGGTGTGCATCGACGTCACCGATGACGGCGAGGGAATCCCCGTCGACGAACTCGACGCTATCTTCGAACGCTTCCATCGCGTCGACACCGCCCGCAGCGCAAATGGTGCCGGCAGCGGGCTGGGGTTGACAATCTCCCGATCCATCGCCACCGCGCACGGC
>JAUPKO010000415.1 GCA_030837395.1 Actinomycetota bacterium
CCAGAAGCGTCAGGCCGAGGCGCAGGCCCTGATCACCCGGCTGGCGGTGGGGCAGCAGGTGATGACCACCGCGGGCATCTTCGGCCAACTCGTCGCCGTCGAGGACGAGACCGTGCAGGTGGTGGTGGCTCCCGGCGTCGAGATCAAATACGCCAAGGGCGCGATTGCCCGCATCCTCGATGAGGAGGCCGCGGTTGTCGATGCGGCACCCGAGTCGGAGCAGGCCGCACCCGGCGCCGACGAGCGCGAGGCGTAACCCCCGTGGCCCCGCCCAACCGGTATCGCCCCGGTCGCACGTTGCTCGTCCTCGCCGTCGTCATGGTCGGCCTGCTGGCGTGGGCGTTCTGGCCCGGCACGGCCCACACGCCGCGCCTTGGCCTCGATCTGCAGGGCGGCACGCAGGTAATCCTCGTGCCGCGGCCCATCGGCGACGGCGGGCCGGTCACTGACGTCGCGCTCAAGCAGTCCGTCGAGATCATCCGCCAGCGGGTCAACGCTTTCGGCGTCGCCGAGGCTGAGGTCACCACGCAGGGTTCGGGTGACAACGCGGCAATCGTCGTGAGTGTTCCGGGGGTCAACCAGCAGGAGATCGCCGAGCAGATCAAGCAGACGGCCCTGCTGGACTTCCGCGCAGTCTCGAGCATCCTGGCGCCCACTCCGGCGACTCCGGCACCTGTCCCCGAAGCCACACCCACGGCCGCACCAGAGGCGGCCTCGCCGCCAGCGGAGTCCCCGGTGCCCGCGTCGCCGTCCGTGGCCGCGCCGACGCCGAGCGCCGAATCCGAGTCCGCGTCCCCGACGGCTCCGGCGTCCGCGATTCCTACCCCGACCCCCACTCCGACGGCTGCGCCTGCGCCGGCAGCGGCCCCCACGTCTGCGCCCCTGCTCGCTCCGGTGGAGGGCACCAGCGCCAGCGACCCAGCCATCATCGCCGCGCTGACAAATCTGGACTGCACGGCACCGGAGAACCGCCAAGGCGGGCGACCGGACGACCCGGTCAAGTGGATCGTCACCTGCGACACCGATGGCACTGCCAAGTACCTGCTGGAGCCCGCCTTCCTGCGCGGCACCAACGTCACCAACGCGACGGCGAATCTGCCCCAGCAGGGTGGCGGCGGGTGGCAGGTGGACCTCACCTTCGACGACGAGGGCGCCAAGGCCCTGGCCGAGACGTCCACCCGACTGGTGTCGTTGCCGGCGCCGCAGAACCAGTTCGGCATCGTCCTGGACGGCCTCGTGCAGTCCGCGCCGGTATTCCAGCAGGCAATCCTCGGTGGTCAGGCCCAGATCACCGGCACGTTCACCATCGACGAGGCGCAGAGCCTGGCCAACGTCCTCAAGTACGGCGCCCTGCCGGTCACCCTCGAGGTGGCCGAGGTGACCACGGTCTCGCCCACGCTCGGGGCCGATCAGCTGCGGGCGGGTCTGCTCGCCGGAGCGCTGGGCCTGGTGCTGGTGGGGCTCTACCTGTTGTTCTACTACCGGGCGCTCGGCTTGGTGGCGGTGTTCTCGCTGGTGCTGGCTGCCCTCATGACCTACACGGTGTTCGTGATCATGGGACGCACGATCGGCTTGGCCCTGACCCTCGCGGGGGTTGCCGGGGCCATCGTGGCGATCGGGATCACCGCGGACTCGTTCGTCGTCTACTTCGAGCGGATACGTGACGAGATCCGCGACGGACGATCCCTGCGCTCCGCTGCTGAGTCGGGTTGGGCGCGGGCCCGGAACACGCTGTTGGCGGCCGACTTCGTCTCACTGCTCGCCGCGGTGGTGCTGTACGTGGTGTCGGTCGGCAACGTGCGCGGCTTCGCGTTCGTGCTGGGCCTCACCACCGTCATCGACGTGATCGTCGCCTTCATGTTCACCCGACCCGTGGTCGCGCTGCTCGCGCAATCGGCCTGGTTCAACTCCGGCAGCGCCCTCACCGGGGTCAGTCCCAAGCGGTTGGGGGTCACGCCGGCGCTGGTGCTCGAGACCGACGATCCGGCACCGAAGCGTGATCGGGCAGAGGCCGCGGCAAGCAAGGGAGCGGACAATGTCTAGGGCTGGCAACTTCACCAACCGTCTGTACCGCGGTGAGGTGTCGTACAACATCGTCGGCAAGACCCGGCTCTGGTACACGATCTCGGCGGTGATCCTGCTGCTGGCGATCGGTGGCCTGGCGGTGCGGGGCCTGAACCTCGGCATCGAGTTCCGTGGCGGGGCCGAGTTCGTTACTCCGGCGGCCACGTGCACCAGCGAGCAGGTGCGGGCCGTCGCGTCGGACGTCGGCGCCGAGAACGTGATCGTGCAGGTGCTCGGCGAGGACCGCATCCGCATTCAGACCGAGGCGTTGTCAGCCAACCAGAGTGGCGACATGGTCACCGGGTTGGCCAGCACCTGTGGCACGAACCCCAACGACATCAAGGTGCAACTGGTGGGGCCGACATGGGGTGGTGAGATCACCAAGAAGGCCCTGACCGGCCTCATCGTGTTCCTCATCGCTGTGGTGATCTTCTTGTCGCTCTACTTCGAGTGGCGCATGGCGGTGGCGGCCATGGTGGCCTTGCTGCACGACGTGGTGATCACCGTGGGCATCTATGCGCTGATCGGGTTCGAGGTGACACCGGCGACCGTGATCGGTGTCTTGACCATCCTCGGCTACTCCCTGTACGACACGGTGGTGGTGTTCGACAAAGTCAAGGAGAACACCCGAAATCTGCAGGGGCAGAGCCGGATGACCTACAGCGAAGCGGCCAACCTGGCGTTGAACCAGACCCTGGTTCGGTCCATCAACACCTCCATCGTGGCCCTGCTGCCGGTGGCGGCGATTCTCTTCGTCGGTGTGGGCCTGCTGGGCGCCGGCACCCTGAAGGACCTCGCGCTCGCGCTGTTCATCGGTCTGATCGCCGGCACCTACTCCTCGCTGTTCGTCGCGACCCCGCTGCTCTGCCAGCTCAAGGAGCGGCAGCCGCAGATGAAGGCGCTGCATCAGCGGGTCATGGCCCGTCGCGCCACCGGCAACCGCGGCAGCGACCCCATGGCGACGGCCGCCGCCGCAGTGGGCGCGGCCGGCGTCGGCTTGGCCGCAGGCGAGGGTGCCGCCACAGAGCAGCCGCGCAAGGAGCGCCCGCATCGCCAGGCGGGCCCTCGCAACCAGCCCAAACGCACTCCGCGCAGCAAACGTCCGTGAGTCGGCGCCCGCGGCGTACACTCTGAGCACCTCGTAGCCGATGAGGGGAGGCGGTCATGGCCCAGGACACAACTTCTGGTGACTTCCTGCCCGTTGCGGGTGCTCGTCGTCGGCTCTCCCGATTCGGCCGCCTCACCGGTGCCCGCCAGACGGACCCGATGCTGGAACCGGTCTGGCGCGAACTCAAGCGGTTCCACCCGCGCAGCGACTGGGACAGCGTCGAGCGCGCCTTCGAGGTGGCCGCGTATTACCACCGCGACCAGCGCCGCCGGAGCGGCGAGCCCTACATCACCCACCCGGTCGCCGTCGCCTCGATCCTCGCAGAACTGGGCATGACCACCTCGACGGTTGTGGCGGCGTTGCTGCACGACACCGTCGAGGACACCGACTACACGCTGGACATGTTGCGTGCGGACTTTGGCGACGAGGTCGGCGCCCTGGTGGACGGTGTCACCAAACTGGACAAGGTCAAATATGGCTCGGCCAGCGCCGCCGAGACCGTGCGCAAGATGGTCGTCGCGATGGCGCGGGACATTCGGGTGCTGGTCATCAAACTTGCCGATCGACTGCACAACATGCGCACGCTGGGGGCGATGCCGCCGGATAAGCAGGCCAGCAAAGCTCGCGAGACGCTTGAGATCTATGCGCCGCTGGCCCACCGGCTCGGCATGAACACCATCAAGTGGGAATTGGAGGACCTGGCCTTCGCCACGCTGTACCCCAAGATGTTCGAGGAGATCGAACGCTTGGTCAGCCAGCGCGCCCCCGGTCGTCAGGAGTACTTGGCGAAGGTGATCGCCGAGGTCGATGAGGATTTGCGCAACTCCAAGATCAAGGCGACGGTGACCGGACGGCCCAAGCACTACTACTCGATCTACCAGAAGATGATCGTCCGAGGGCGCGACTTCAACGACATCTACGACCTGGTCGGCGTACGGATCCTGGTCGACTCGCTGCGGGACTGCTATGCCGTGCTGGGCATCCTGCACTCGCAGTTCTCGCCGGTGCCGGGTCGGTTCAAGGACTACATCGCGATGCCGAAGTTCACCATGTACCAGTCGCTGCATACGACGGTGATCGGCCCCGAGGGTAAGCCGGTGGAGATGCAGATCCGCACCCGCGAGATGGACCGGACGGCCGAGTACGGCGTCGCCGCGCACTGGCGCTACAAGCAGGACGAGGTGGGCGGCAAGCACGGGCCGGACGACTTCGGCTGGTTGCGGCAATTACTGGAGTGGCAGCGCGAAGTCGAGGATCCGGACGAGTTCCTCGAAGGTTTGTCCTACGAGTTGTCGAACGCCGAGACGTACGTGTTCACGCCCGACGGTGACGTCGTGGCGCTGCCAGCGGGTTCCACGCCGGTGGACTTCGCCTACGCGGTGCACACGGAGGTCGGCCACCGCTGCGTGGGTGCCAAGGTCAACAGCAAGTTGGTGCCCCTCGAGAGCGTGCTCGCCAATGGTGACGTGGTCGAGATCTTCACCGCCAAGTCCGACTCGGCCGGACCCAGCCAGGACTGGCTGCGATTCGTGGTGTCGAGCCGGGCGCGCAGCAAGATCCGGGCGTGGTATTCACGCGAACGGCGCGAGGAGGCCGTCGAGAAGGGTCGGGAGGCGCTGATCCGCGGGCTGCGTCGGGGCGGCATGGGCGTGGCGCGGACCGTCGACGGTCCGGAGTTGGCCGCCATTGCCGCCGACATGCACTTCCCCGACATCGCCGGACTGTTCCGCGCAGTGGGGGACCATCACGTGTCGGTGGACACGGTCATCGAACGGCTGATCGCCTCCCGCGGGGGCATCGACGCCGCCCGCGACGACGTGGCCGAGGCGGTCAACCCGATGTCGCTGGGGCGCCGCAGCGCGGCCACGAGTAACGGCAACGTCGGGGTGATTGTCGACGGCACCGATGACGTGTGGGTCAAGTTGGCTAAATGCTGCACCCCGGTGCCCGGCGACGACATCGTCGGCTTCGTCACCCGCGGCCACGGCGTCTCGGTGCACCGCAGCGACTGCACCAACATCCCGCAACTGGAGTCGCAGCCCCAACGCTTCGTCGCCGTACGTTGGGCCCCCACCGCCAATACGGCCTTCCTGGTCAACATCTCAGTAGAGGCCCTCGACCGCGCCGGTCTGCTCTCGGACGTCACCCGCGTGCTGTCCGATCAGCACGTCAACATCCTGTCGGCGACGGTCTCGACCACCCGCGACCGCATCGCCGCGTCCCGCTTCACCTTCGAGATGGCCGATCCGCAACACCTAGGTGCCGTCATCAACGCAGTCCGCAACGTCGAGGGAGTCTTCGACGCCTACCGCGCCTGACGCCCCCAGAGGCGCACCGGTGAGGTGCAGGTGTGCGCCGGTCAGGCGTAGCGCCGGGCCGCCTCGAGAAGTTCCCGCTGGGCGACGAGGTCCGCTTCGAGCGACGAGGTGTCGGTGCCAGCGGCGCGGGCAGCCTCAATCTTGCGTTCCACGTCGGCCACGGACCGCTCGTACAGGGCGACGACTGACTGGGCGCGCGCGTTGCGCTCGGGGTCCGACTTGCGCCACTGGTCCTGCTCGGCGGACTTGATGGCATCGTCCACCTTGGCCAACCGGGCGTCCAACTTGGGCTTGTCGGCCCGGGGCACATGTCCGATGGCGGCGAACTGTGAGACGAGTTCGCGGTACTTGCGCCTGGCCACCTTGTGGTCCTTGACCGGGACGAGGGCCTCGGCCTTGACGACGATCTCGCGCTTGGCGGCGAGGTTGGCCGTCCACTCGTGGTCGCGTTCGTTGAGGGCGGCCTTGCGGGCGGCGAAGAACTTCTCCTGTGCGGCCCGGAAAGCGGCCCACAACCGATCGTCTTCGGCCTTGCCGGCGAAACCGGCCTTCTTCCAGCGGTCCATGAGGTCGCGGTAGGCGGCCGTGGTGACGTTCCAGTCGGTGGAGTCGGCGAGGGCCTGGGCCTCGGCGATGAGTTTCTTCTTGGCGGCCTTGGCCTCCGCGTGCTCCTTGTCCATGGTGGCGAAGTGGGTGCGGCGGGCCTTGTCGAACGCAGACCGGGCGGCGCTGATGCGTTGCCAGAGATTCTGTTCGGTTCCACGGTCGAACCGGGGGATCGTCTTCCATTCGTCCACCAGCACCCGGAAGCGCTCGGTGGTCTTGCGCCAGTCCTTGGAGGTGGCCAACTTCTCGGCCTCGGTGACGATCTCCTCGCGGCGCGCCGCGGCGGCGGCGCGGGCGGCGGCCTTCTCCTCCACGAGGGTCTCGCGGCGAATCTGGATCAGCACCTCGAGCTGCTTGAGGTGGTCCGCCAGCCCCGCCAGGTCGCCCACGAATTTGGGGTCCAGCAAGGCGGCCCGCACCCGTTCCACCGTGCGCTGCGCCTCGTCGGGCGCCAAATGCCCCTCCGCCATGCGGCGTCCGGCCAGGTCGACGTCGACGACGAGATCATCGAACCTGCGGGCGAACATCCGCAGGCCCTCGGTTGGCGCACCGGCGGCCCATTGGCCCACGAACTGCTCGTTACCGTCGGGCAGCAGCACGAACACGTTGCCGTCGTCGTCGATGCGTCCGAACTTCTCCGAGGGCGAAGGACCCTCACCGCGGGGGCGGCCAGCTTCAGCGCTCTTGGAGCGTGCCACCTGTGAGGGCAGCGGTGGCCGGGGACCGGCGGGGGTCGGCGCAGGGGCGGCGTCGACAGCGGCGGGCGGCTGCTCGGCCGCTGTGCCCTCGGTGCCTTCGAGTGTCTGCTCGTCCATCATCCCGCCCTGGTCGGTTGTGTGTGCGGGCCCTAGCCTAGGCGTCCGGGGCGTGGCTGCGCACAGCTATCCCGCTGGTGTCGGTGCCTGAGTGGGTCCGCAGGGCCACCAGCGGTGTGATTCCGGCCCCCGCAACGACTATGGTCGTCTTAACAGTGGTGGTGTGGCCGGTGAGGAGGACTGATGAATCGCGACGATCTCGGTGAGTTGATCGTGCTCTCGTCAACGGAGGTCGAAGAGTTGCCTTGGCTGCAACTCGGCGACGATCCGGGAGTGACGCAGAAGTTGCTCTGGCGTTCGGGCGCCGTACGCCTCGGGCTGATGCGGGTGGCCCCCGGCAGCGTCAACCCCGTGCACACGCACCCCGACGCACAGCACCACATCCTGGTCACCGCCGGCGAGGCGACCATGGTCGGTCGGCGGCTCGGCGTCGGCAGTTACCTCTACGTGCCGCCCGGCGTGCCCCACGGCGTCACGGACGTGGGCCCCGAGGGCGTGACCTTCTTCTACACCTTCCGCCCCGTCACCGGCGACGAACCGGTCGAGCAGCAGCGGGGCCGGCACCCGGCCGTGTCCGACGCCGAGGCGGCGGTCGCATTCTGAGCGGGAGCTGACGTGCTGGTCACCGGATTTCCTGCCGGTCCATGGGGCACGAACTGTTTTGTTGTGGCGGCCGAGCCCGGCTCGGAGTGCCTGATCATCGATCCGGGCATGGATGCCATGGCCGGAATCGACGAGGTCGTCGCCCGGCACCGGCTGAAGGTCGCTGCTGTGGTGCTCACGCACGGACACCTGGACCACACGTGGTCGGTGGTGCCGGTCTGCGCCAGCGCGAAGGTGCCTGCCTACATCCACTCCCAGGATCGGGCCCTGCTCGCTGATCCGTCGTTGGCATTCTCCCGCGACATGGTCGTGGCTGTGCGCCAGATGACCGGCGGGCAGTTCGAATTCGCCGAGCCGGACGAGGTGATCGAACTCGCCGATGGCGGGACCGTGGACCTGCTCGGAGTGTCGCTGGGCGCGCGGCACGCACCGGGCCACACTCCGGGCTCAACGGTTTTCACCTCCGAGGCCTCCGGTGACCTGCCACCGCTGCTGTTCAGCGGCGATCTGCTGTTCGCCGGCAGTATCGGACGCACCGACCTGCCCGGCGGCGATTCCGCGCAGATGATGGCCTCGTTGGCGCAGGTGCTGCCGCCGTTGGCCGACGAGACGGTCGTGCTGCCGGGGCACGGACCGCAGACCACCATGGCCGCCGAGCGCGCCACCAACCCCTACCTGACCGGGCGGGCCTCGCTGTGACTGCGAACTTCCGGGCCCCCAAGGGGGTCGCCGAATACGCCGGTGCCGAGGCGGCCGGTTTCGAAGCTGTGCTGGACGCGTTGGCCGATTCGGCCCGGCGGGCCGGTTACGGCTTTCTGGAGCTGCCGATCTTCGAGGACACCGCGCTGTTCGTGCGTGGCGTGGGCGAGAGCACGGACGTGGTCAGCAAGGAGATGTTCACCTTCGCCGACCGCGCCGGGCGATCGCTCACGCTGCGACCGGAGGGCACTGCCGGGGCCATCCGGGCGATCATCGAGCACAGCCTGGACAAGGGGCAGTTGCCGGTCAAGGTGCTCTATGCCGGGCCATTCTTCCGGGCCGAGCGGCCACAGGCGGGCCGCTTCCGGCAGTTCAGCCAGGTGGGCATCGAAGCTGTCGGCAGCGATGACCCGGCGCTTGACGCCGAGGTGATCTCCGTGGCCGACGACGGCTACCGGGACTTGGGCCTGCGTGACTTCACGCTGCTGCTCAACTCGCTCGGGTGCCGCACGTGCCGGCCCGTCTACCGCGCCACGTTGGCCGAGTATCTGGCGGGCTTCGACCTCGACGAGGCCACCCGTGCCCGCGCCGAGTCCAACCCGCTGCGGGTGCTGGATGACAAGCGCCCCGAGTTGGCTGAGATGATCGCCGCCGCACCCACCCCCGTGGAGCACCTGTGCGTCGACTGTGCGGTGCACTACGACCAGGTGCGCCACTACCTGCGCGCGTTGGGCGTGCGCTGGACCGAGGCGCCGCGGCTGGTGCGCGGGCTGGATTACTACACGCGCACGACGTTCGAGTTCGCCCACGCCCGTCTCGGAGCCCAGTCCGGTATCGGCGGCGGTGGTCGTTATGACGGCCTCATGGCCGACCTCGGTGGTGCTGACGTGGGCGGCATCGGTTTCGGCCTGGGGGTCGACCGCACGCTGCTGGCGTGCGAGGCGGAGGGGTTGACCCCGGGTACCGAGGCCGGTGTGGACGTGTACGGCATCGCGCTGGGGGAGAACCCCAAGTCCGCGCTGGTAGCGCTGCTCGGGGCATTGCGCCGGGCCGGGCTGCGCACCGACATGGCCTATGGCGATCGCGGTCTGCGCGGGGCGATGAAAGGCGCGGACCGCTCGGGAGCGCCATGGGTGGCGATCATCGGTGAGCGTGACCTGGCCGACGACAGCCTCACCCTGCGCGACCTGAGCAGTGGCGAGCAGGCCGCAGTGCCGCTGGCCGACATTGACGGATTGGTTCGGCGGATCACCGCCGGGAAAGAGGTTGACGATGCTCCGCACTCGTGAAGCAGGCACCTTGCGGGCGGCCGACGCCGGCACGCGGGTGACCCTCGCCGGCTGGATCGCCCGCCGGCGCGACCACGGCGGGGTGGCGTTCTTCGACCTGCGTGATGCCTCCGGCGTGGTGCAGATCGTGGTGCGCGAGGACGCGGTCGCGCACCGCCTTCGCAACGAATACTGCGTGCAGGTGATCGGTGAGGTGTCGCGGCGGCCGGCGGGAAATGAGAACAGCCACGTGGCCACCGGCGAGATCGAGGTGATCGTCGAGGAGCTCGTGGTGCTCAGCGAGTGTGCGCCGCTGCCCTTCGGCATCGACGAGCACAGCGAGGTCGGCGAGGACACGCGCCTGCGCTACCGCTACCTGGACTTGCGCCGCGCCGAACCTGCACGCATCCTGCGGATGCGCTCGAAGGTCAACAAGATCGCGCGAGACGTGCTCGACGAGGAACGGTTCGTGGAAGTCGAGACCCCCACCCTGACCCGCTCGACCCCCGAGGGTGCCCGCGACTTCCTGGTGCCGGTGCGATTGCAGCCGGGCAAGTGGTACGCCCTGCCGCAGTCGCCGCAACTGTTCAAGCAACTGCTGATGGTTGCCGGCATGGAGCGCTACTACCAGATCGCCCGCTGTTACCGCGATGAGGACTTCCGCGCCGACCGCCAGCCCGAGTTCACCCAGCTCGACATCGAGATGTCGTTCGTCGACGCCGACGACGTCATGGCCGTTGGCGAGGCCGTCGTGCGTGCCCTGTGGGCGGGCGTGCTCGGCTACGACATCGGTCCCATCGAGTCCATGACCTACCACGACGCGATGGCCCGGTACGGCAGCGACAAGCCCGACCTGCGGTTCGGCCTGGAGCTGACCGACCTCACCGAGTACTTCGCCGAGACGCCGTTCCGGGTGTTCCAGGCGCCCTACGTGGGTGCCGCCGTGATGCCCGGCGGGGCCAGCCAACCGCGCCGGACCCTGGACGCGTGGCAGGAGTGGGCCAAACAGCGCGGTGCCCGTGGCCTGGCGTATGTGCTGTTCACCCCGGACGGCCCGACCGGTCCGGTGGCCAAGAACCTCTCGGAGGCAGAGCGCGACGGGCTGATGGCCGCGCTCGGGGCCGAGGTGGGCGACTGTGCCTTCTTCGCGGCGGGCAAACCGGGCGAGGCCCGGGGTCTGCTCGGCGCGGTGCGGCTCGAGATCGGCCATCGGCTGGGGCTGATCGACCCGCACGAGTGGTCGTTCGTGTGGATCGTGGACGCGCCGATGTTCGAGGAGATCGACCTGCCCGACGGCGGCACCGGCTGGACGGCCGTGCACCACCCCTTCACGGCACCCACGCCGGCATGGCTCGACCGCTTCGACGACGCCCCGGCCAAGGCTCTGGCCAGCGCCTACGACCTCGTCTGCAACGGCAACGAGATCGGCGGCGGCTCGGTGCGTATCCACCGCAGCGATGTGCAGGAGCGTGTGTTCGAGGTGCTGGGCCTAGCGCCGGAGGAGGTTGCCGAGCAGTTCGGCTTCCTGCTGCAGGCGTTCGCCTACGGCCCGCCGCCGCACGGTGGGATCGCCTTCGGCTGGGATCGCATCTGCATGCTGCTGGCCGGTGCGACGTCGTTGCGTGAGGTGATCGCCTTCCCCAAGACCGGGGCCGGCTTCGACCCGCTCACCTCCGCCCCGACCCCCATCACGCCCGCCCAACGGGCCGAGGCCGGGGTCGACGCGACGCCGGACGAGGACGTCCCGGCCGAGGCCGGGCAACCCGCGTAGGCTGGACCGGACTCGGCCAGGCCCAGGAGGTAACGCGATGGCACGCATGGTGTGGATGGCGGTAGGTGCCGCCGGCGGTATCTATGCCTACAAGAAGGTGTCTCGAGTGGTAGTCGATGCCCGGGGCCGTAGCCTCGTGGGCAACGTCAACGCCGCCACCGCGAGTGCGAATCAGGTCGTGACCAAGACCAAAGCCCTCGTTGCCGCAGCCGCCGCCACCGCAGCGGAGCCGGCGCAGGGCGCCGCTGCTGGCGGCGAGGGCATGGCCCCGGGCGTAACCACTAGGCTGCGCACATGGATTCCGCAGAGATCAGACGCCGATTCCTCGCCTTCTTCACCGAGCGAGGGCACACCGAGGTCCCAAGCGCCTCACTGATCCTGGACGACCCCACCCTGCTGTTCGTCAACGCCGGGATGGTGCCGTTCAAGCCGTACTTCCTGGGCGAGGCGGTGCCGCCCTACGACCGTGCCACCAGCGTGCAAAAGGTGGTGCGCACCCTCGACATCGAGGAGGTCGGCAAGACCACCCGGCACGCCTCGTTCTTCCAGATGTGCGGCAACTTCTCGTTCGGCGACTACTTCAAGTCCAAGGCGATCCCGCTGGCCTGGGAACTGCTCACCAACCCGGTGGATCAGGGCGGCTACGGCCTGCCGGGCGACAAGTTGTGGGTGACGGTCTACCAGGACGACGACGAGGCCGCTCAACTGTGGCAGGACCTCGTCGGGCTGCCGCCGGAGCGGATTCAGCGCCGGGGCATGGCCGACAACTACTGGTCGATGGGCGTGCCCGGCCCGTGTGGCCCGTGCAGCGAGATCTACTACGACCGTGGCCCCGAGTACGGTCGCGAGGGTGGCCCGGTGGCCGACGAGGACCGCTACCTGGAGGTGTGGAACCTCGTGTTCATGCAGTCCGCCAGAGGCGAGGGCGGCAGCAAGGACGCCTTCCCGATCCTGGGCGACCTGCCGGCCAAGAACATCGACACAGGTCTGGGCCTGGAGCGGCTCGCGGCGCTGCTGCAGGGCGTGGACAACATCTACGAGATCGACACCTCGCTCGCAGTGCTCGCAGTGGCAGCCGAGCTGACCGGCAAGAAGTACGGCCTTGCCGAACACGACGACGTGGCGCTGCGGGTGGTCACCGACCACAGCCGCACC
>JAUPKO010000416.1 GCA_030837395.1 Actinomycetota bacterium
ACCCGAGCATGTGCGGGCCCTCCCCCGCGGCACGGCGCTCCTGCTGGCCACCGGCTGCAAGGCCGCCCTGATCGACCTTGAGCCCTGGTTCTCCGGCCCGGACGCCGACGCCATCCGCGCAGCTCACGCCGCCGCGCAGGCCGAACTCACCGCCCGAGCCAACCTCACCTCGGAGGCCACGCCATGACCATGCCCCTCGACGACCGCTCCCCCGACCTCGCGCACCTGGCCCTGCGGGTCGACGAGCTCACCGCCGGTCTGTCCCAGCTCGCCGCCGACGTCGAAGACCTCTCGGCGGCCCTGCTCCCCGCCGACTTCACCCTGCCGGACGACGACCCGCCGCCGTCACCTGCCGCCGGACAGCAGCTCCCCGAGCCCGCCTACCAGCGGCTGGAGGACTGGGTCGAGCAGTACTTCCTGCCGACGTTCCGTCGTCCCATCGGCGGCGAGATCCGCTGGTGCGCGCAGTGGCACGACCACGCCGAGGCCGTCACCCGTCTCGAAGCCCTCTGGCGCTCCTGGGAGACTCTCCGCCTCGACCCCAACCTCGGCATCGCCACCTGGCTCACCACTTACCTCGACCCGCTGATGGCAGCACTCCACAACCGGTCAGGCACGTTCTCGTCCTGCACCCCGGAGCGGCATCAGCAATCCGGCCAGAGGTAAATTCCTGCCATCACCTGCACGAACGGCACAGTTTTCGACATCTTCGGCGTTCTTGTCGGTGGCTGCCTCTAGCGTTCCCACCATGCCGTTGCACTTCGGAAACAGGAACTCCCAACCATGACATTGGGCTGCCTATATACAAACATTGCCCATAGTCATCCGATTAGCCGACTCCTCCCAACTAGGAGGGTGCTTCCGCGATGAAACCGAGGGGTCCTCGTCGAATCACCTTCGACGACTTCTGTCGAATGGCCGTTGACGCCCGTTCGTCGTTCCATCCCTATCCCTACCAGCAGCTTCTGGCTCAGGGCGGCCTTCCCGACCTGCTGAGGGTCCCTACCGGGACGGGAAAGACCCTCGCTGCTGTGCTGCCGTGGATGTTCCGCCGTCGGGTGCATCCTGACCCGGAGGTCAGGGAGGCGACGCCTCGGTGGCTGGTTGTGGTCCTGCCTCAGCGGTCGCTGGTCGAGCAGACGTTCACCTTCGTCACCACGTGGTTGGCGAACCTGGAGAAGAGCGACCCGTCGGGCCGGTGGGGCGAGGTCGGACACCATCTGCTGCTCGGCGGGTCGTCGACCGACGACCGGGCCTGGAAGCACCGCCCGACGGCGGACGCGGTGTTCGTCGGGACGCAGGACATGGTCTTGTCCCGGCTGCTCCTGCGCGGCTACGGGGAGTCTCGCAGCGTGTGGCCGATGTCCTTCGGCCTGCTGCATGCGAACACCCAGTTCGTGTTCGACGAGGTGCAGTTGATGGGTCCGGGGCTGCCGACGTCCTTGCAGTTGGAGGGGCTGCGGCGGGTGATCGGGACGGCGATGTCGTGCCGGACAATGTGGATGTCCGCGACGATCAAGCCGTCCGACTTCGAGCAGGTCCCGGATCTGGCGGGGTTCTGGGAGTCCGCGCGGGTGGTGGAACTGGGCGGCAGCGATCGTGAGAACCCGGATCTGAGCAGGCGTCTTGTGGCCACGAGGACCGTCTCGCGACTCGACGTCTCCGCGAAGTCGTACTGCCGGGATCTGGCGGCCGCCGTCGTCAGGGAGCATCGCCCCGGCACCCGGACGATCGTCGTGGTCAACACCGTGGATCGGGCCCTCGCCGTCCATCAGCAGGTGCAGCGCTCGGCCGGGCAGGCGCGAGTGGTGCTGTTGCATTCGCGGTTCCGTCTCCCGGAGCGGGAGGCACGGATGAACGAGGCACTGGAGGAAGTCCCCGAGGCCGGAACCATCGTGGTGTCCACGCAGGTCCTGGAGGCGGGGGTGGATGTCTCGTCCGCTCTCTTGGTGAGCGAGCTCGCACCGTGGTCGTCGATGGTTCAGCGAGCCGGCCGATGTAACCGGGCCGGTGAGGAGCCGGGGGCGAAGATGCTGTGGGTCCGGCCTCACGACAAGAGGCCTGAGCTGCCCTACACGGTGCAGCAGCTCGACCTGGCCGAGCAAGTCCTCGTGTCGCTGGACGGGCAGGGCGTCACGAACGTCCAGCTCCAGGCCGTCCAGGTCGACGAGCCCGCGCCGGTCCATCCGGTGCTTCGCCGCCGGGACCTGGTGGACCTGTTCGACACCCTGCCCGATCTGAGCGGCAATGACATGGACGTCTCCCGGTGGATCCGCGACGCCGATGACCGCACGGTGAGCGTGGCCTGGTGGGCGCTCAACGGCCAGCCCCCCGGCGAGAAGGCAAAGTCACCCTTCCGGGAGGAGCTCTGCTCCGTTCCGGTCGGCAAGCTGAAGGACCTCCTCAAGGAGCACGCCACGGCAGGTCGCCGGGCGCTCTCGCACGCGTGGGTGCGGGACCGCCCGTCCCCCACCGAGCGGCGTCGCGGCGTCTCTGACAGACCGTGGACGACGGTCCCGGTCACCGCGATCAGACCGGGATCAATGGTCGTCCTGGACGCCGACGCCGGAGGGTACGACGTCACGACCGGATGGCACGGCAAGCCCAACGGCGCGGTTCCGGTCGTCGAACGCCCCGCCGAGACCTCACCGCCCACTCCACCGTCCCGCACCACGCCGTCCGGCACTACCCCGGATGACGCCCCTGGAGACCCCTTCGGTGGCGTGGAGGAGACCGATGAACGCGGCGGGGATCCGCTGAGCGCCTCGGAGCGACCGGTGACGCTGGCACAGCATCTGGAGGACGTCGAACGCGAGGCCACCTCCCTGCTCGACCGCTACGGCGCAACCACCGGACTGTCCGATGACCTGCGCCAGGCAGCGGTCACCGCCGCAGCCCTGCACGACATCGGCAAGGCCCACCCGGTGTTCGCCGACTCGCTGGAGAGGGCCGGAGCGCCGCACGACGGTGGCCCCTGGGCCAAGTCCGGGACAGATGCGGTGCTGCGGCATTCGCGCCCTGCCTTCCGGCACGAGCTGGTCAGCGCCCTGATGCTGCTCTCGCCCGACAGCGGGCTGCTGGATGACGTCGTGGAGCGCGATCTGGTCGTCTACCTGGTCGCGGCCCACCACGGGAAGGTCCGGTTGGGAGTGCGCTCAGCGCCCGAGGAGCACCCCGGCTACGTGCTCGGCGTCGCGCCGGACGACGTCGCTCCTGCGCTGAAGCTTCCGGACGGCCGGATGTTGCCGTCAATGCCCCTACCCCGAGAGATCATCGGCATCGGGGAGGGATCCGACACAACGGAGCAGGTGCCGTCGTGGACGACGCGGACATGCGCCCTTCGAGACCGCCCCGATCTGGGCGTGTTCCGGTTGGGGTTCTTGGAAGCCCTGGTGCGCAGCGCGGACTGGAAGATCAGTGAGGGCTATGGCCCTCCGCGACCAGCCACCTCCACCACAGGCGAGGGAGCTCGCGGATGACGACCGTTCCCCCCACGACGATCACCTCGCCACGGTTCGTTCTCCCGTTGGACGGATGCCGTCCGGTCCCGCTCGGCTCCTACCTGCAGGGGCTCGGCGTCTGGCACGCCGTCACGCGCCTGCTCGATCCCGGGGCGCTGGCGTGCTGGCGTTCGGGTCACCTGGTGCTCACCACCCGGATCACGCAGGAGGAGCTCGCCGCCGGGCTGCTGGAGCGGTTCGCTCCCCTGCCGATCGTCTCGCCGTGGAACAGCGGCTCCGGATTCGCCGGCAATGGCAAGAGCAAGGAAGCCGAACGCGCACTGGCCACCATCGAAGCCTCCGCCGATCCTCGTCTGGCGGTCCTTCGCGACACGATCATCGCGGCGAGAGCCGTGATCGCCGAGGGGCAGGCCCGCGGCTGGGGTGGCACGAAGGACCGGCTCTGGGACGACGCGGCGAAGGCCGACGTCGTGCGGCTGTGCCGCAACCTGCTCCCCGACCAGAGCCTGCCCTGGATCGACGCGACGATCTCCATCACCCAGGACGGTTCCGGGCAGCCGTCGCTGGAGTTCAACCGCCTCCTCGGCACAGGCGGCAACTTCGGGCGCCAGGACCTGCAGTCCACGTACCTCCAGCGGGCGTTGACGGTCCTCACCGACCGCAAGGCCGCACCGAACAACCCCGGCTGGTTGCGGGCCGTGCTGTTCGGCGAAGAGGGCACGCCCTACCTGCGGGAAACCGTCGGCCAGTTCGACCCTGGACGGGCGGGCGGCATCCAGTCCTCCCCCGCCGAGAAGGCCGACTCGGACGGCTTCGCCAACCCGTGGGCGTTCCTGTTCATGATCGAGGGGGCGTTGTTCTTCGCCGGGTCGGCGAGCCGAAGGCTCGGAGTGGGGACGGCCAACGCCTCCCTGCCGTTCGTCGTCCGGCCGAGCAACGTCGGTTACGGCTCCAGCGCGGAGGCCGAGAAGGTCATGGCGGAGGTCTGGACCCCGCAGTGGCCCCGGCCTGCGAGCCTGGCCGAGACGCGCCAGTTGTTCAGCGAGGCGAGGGTGGCCTGGAACGGCTCGATGGCGCGCTCCGGTCTGGACGTCGCTCGCGCGATCGTGTCCGGAGGCGTCGACCGGGGGATCGAGCGGTTCGAACGGCACGTCATCGCCGAGCGGCTGGGGCAGAACCCGCTCGCCGTGCACGTCGATTCCGTCGTCGTCCGGCACAGGGCCGGAGTGAGCCTGACCGGGCAGCTCGACCGGTGGGTCGAGGCCCTGCGCCGTCTCCAGTCCAGTAGTCCCGGGCTTCCGCAGGCGGCGGCCGTCGAGCTGCGAGCCCTTCGCGAGGCCCTGTACGCCTGCTCACTCCAGGACGGAAGGTCCCTGGTCCAGGTCCTGAGCCGGGCCGGGAGGCTGCATGGCCTCATCGCCCGGTCGGGTCGGTTGCGGGAGGCACTGCGGCCCCTGGTGCTGGAGCATCCCGGCGAGTGGATCGAGGCAATCTGCCACACGGTGACGCCGTGGCCCCAACTTCGGGTCGCCGTCGCCCTGGCCTCCGGATGGAGCCCGGACGGCACGGGGAACGGAACCGATCCTCCCCGGGGGTGGCACTCCCCTCTGCGGCTGCTGCTGACTCCGGTGGGGATGGCCGGCACCCGGCTCTCCTGGAGCGGTCGACCCCCGATCGTCGCAAGCAGCGATCTCCCCGCAGCCCTGGCCGACGTCCTCCGCCGACGAGCTCAGGCCCATCTGCCGGATCCCGCCGCCCCGGTCGATGCGGGCTTCCCGCTCACCCCGGCCGTGCAGGGCCACCCGACCTGCTTCTCCCTAGCTATCCCGGCGGAACTGTCCGACGTCCAGGCGTTCCTGACAGGCGTCTCCTGGAAGGACCAGGAGTTCACCGACCTCCTCCACGCCTTCCTGCTGTTCCGGTGGAGCATCGCGGATCAGGCAGGTGGCCGGGCAGCCTTCCGCGCGGCACCGACGACCCCGGCCGGAGACGAGGTCCTCCCGGACCCGCTGCTGGCCTTGCTGATGCCGTTCCAGGGCAGAGCCTCGCTCCAGGTGCGGTGGCGTGACGAGCAGGACGCCGAGCCCGTCCTGTTGCGCCCGGACGATTCCTGGCCGTCCGAGCTGGCCGCCGGTCACCTCACCGAGGTGGCCCGCACCGCCGCGCTCCGGCTGCGCATCGCCGGTGCCCGCAGCGTCATCTCCCCGGAAACCGCCACCCGGCCCTGGTCCGAGAACGGCCGGGCGGGTGTCCTCGGACGGCGTCTGGCCGCCGCCCTGCTCGTTCCCGTCTCCGATTCCACCCGAGCCCGTTGCCTCACCCGCGTGACGGACGCCGCCCGGGTCTCCCCCCGCACACCAGCTGGCACCCGCCCGACCGACACCACCTCGACCAAGGAGTGACCACCCCATGAGCAGCACCACGACGATCCGCCGCCACGCCTTCGAGGTCGAGCTCGAACCGCTCCTGGGATCGACATTCCAGCCCACCGGCTTTCCCGACCTCGGAGCCGCCACCTTCGACCGTCCCGTCCCCGGCTCCCCCGGAACCACCACCCGATGCATGATCGTCGAATCCGTCCAGTCGATGGCCAACCGGCTGGAGGCCACCGGATGGGACGACGGCGCCCACACCCCTGTAGAGGCCATCACCGGCCTGCCCTACGTGGAAGTCCGGTCCCCGGCGGGCGAGTTCCTCACCTCCAGCAGGCTCGAACCACACCGGCTCTTCTCCGCCTACGTGCGCGACGCGCAGTGGAACGGCCGACTCGGTGACCAGGTCCTCGTCGAACGGCTGGGGCTCGCACCGGACGTCCCGCTCGACTACCAGGCCATGGCCGCCGCCGTCATGGCAATGGATCCGCTATCCCTGCTCCACGGGGTCTTCTTCGCCGGGAGCAGCAAGGTGGACAAGAAACGGGGGACCTGGCACGCCCAGCCCCGCTTCACACGCGCCGTCAGCGCCGTCATCGAGGCCTCCGACGTGTACGAGGTCGCCTCCGGCGGCCGCAAGTCCGACATCGTGCGGCATTCCCTCGGAGACGGTACGGACGGCGGAGCCGCCGAAGGATACGGATCAGTTCCGTTCCACCGCATGGAGTACACCGCCGCCACGATCCAGGCATCGTTCGTCGTCGACGTCCAATTGCTCGCCTCGTACGGCCTGCCGCAGGCCGCGACCGACCTGCTGGAAACCCTCGCCCTGTGGGAGATCCGTCAGCTTCTGGACGGCGGCCTGCGCCTGCGCACCGCCTGCGACCTCGTCGTCAAGGGCGAGATCACCACCAAGACCGGCACCGCGCTGCCCTCCGCCGACGAACTCGCCACCCGGCTCCGGACCGCCATCGACCCCTCGGCCGACGTCCTCGGCGAGGGCAAGGCCATCAGCGTCGTCTGGGAGAAGGGCAAGAAGTGACGGCAACCCTCGCCATCACCTTCGATCTCGGCCGCTACCACGCCACCCCGTGGGGAGCGAACGTCAACGAGGGCGCGGTCGAGATCCCGCCCTCCCCATGGCGGCTTCTCCGGGCCCTCTACTCGACCTGGCGCGTCCACGCGAACGACCTCCCGCAGGACCTCGTCCACGGCCTGCTCAGCACGCTCGCCGCAACGGAACCGGTCTACGCCGTCCCACCGCACACCATCGCCCACACCCGTCACTACTATCCGGACTCCACCTCACGCAGGGGAACAACCAGCACCGACAAGACGATCGACGCCTTCGCCGCCTTCGCGACCACCGACGCCTCTCTCTACGTCACCTGGCCAGTCGAACTCTCCCCTGACTACAGGGATGCCCTGGAGCGGCTGGCGAAGTCCCTGCCCTACCTCGGACGGGCCGACAGCGTCATCACCGCCAAACTGACCTCCGCACCCGACGAATAC
>JAUPKO010000417.1 GCA_030837395.1 Actinomycetota bacterium
GCAGTGGTCGACGCCAAGAAGGTGGGACTGAGCCAACACGACATCGCTCGCATCATGGGACCGGTGTGGGCCAGCGAGCACAACCCGCAGTACCCGCCGGTGCTTGACCTGCAACGCCCCCGCAACCCCGTCGACGAGGACTGACTGCGCTACCGCCGCTCGGTCGGACTACCTTTTGAAAGGTGCCGGGGATCCAACCCGACCACACCTGCTAGGGAGTCCGCCATGGCACCTTCCACTGCACAGAGCACCACAGCCCTGCCTCGCACAGCCGTCATGGTTGCCATCACCGCGGCGACGTTGGGGATCATCTACGGCTATGACCAGTCCAATATCGGTGGCGCCCAACTGTACTTCCAGCAGGATCTGGGGATGTCCACGAGCACGGTCGAAACGGTCACCGCGGCGATTGTGATCGGCGAGATCATCGGCGCCTTGCTCGGTGGCTGGATCGCCAATTCGATCGGCCGCAAGAAGTCGATGATTCTGGTGGCCGGCGGTTACATCGTGTTCTGCCTGCTGAGCGCCGGCGCGTGGAGCCCGGAGGCGTTGTGGGTGGCGCGGGTGCTGCTCGGATTCACGATCGGTGTCTCGCTGGTCGCGGTGCCAGTGTTCGTCGCCGAGTCGGTGCCGGCCCGGATTCGCGGGGCGACGCTGGTGATGTATCAGGTCAGCACTGTGATCGGCATCATCATTGGGTTCCTCGTTGCGGCGCTGCTGGCCGATGTGAACAACCAGTACAACTGGCGGTTGATGTTGGGTATCGCGGCCGTGCCGGCGATCATCCTGCTGCCGTTCCTGCTGCGGCTGCCCGAGACCGCCCGCTGGTTCATGCTCAAGGGGCGCCGCCACGAGGCGCAGGCCTCGCTTCGGATCACGGACCCGGACGCCGATATCGAAGCCGAACTCGACGAGATGGCCGCCGGGATCAACGAGGAGGCCGGCGGCGCGATCGCCGAGATGCTGCGCAGGCCGTACTTGCGGGCGACGATCTTCGTGATCGGCCTGGGCTTCTTCATCCAGATCACGGGCATCAACGCCACGGTGACGTACGGGCCGAAAATCTTCGGCGCCATGGGTATCGAGTCCGACCAGCAGAAGCTGTTGCTGAACGTGGGCACGCAGTTGATCGCACTGGTGGCGGTGCTGATCTCGATGCGCACCGTGGACCGGTGGGGGCGCCGACCGATCCTGCTGACAGGAATCGCGATCATGATCTTCGCCCAGGTGCTGATGATCATCACGTTCGCGACGGTGCAGGACGACGTGTACGCCACCTGGCAGAAGGTGCTCGGCTTCGTCGGGATCGCCCTGATCAACGTGGGCTTCGTGTTCGGGTTCGGGGCGCTGGTGTGGGTGTATTCCTCCGAGGCGTTCCCGTCCCGGCTGCGGGCGTACGGATCCAGTGCGATGCTCACGGCCGACCTAGTGGCGAACTGGATCATCGCGAGCTTCTTCCTCACCGCCATGGAGAAGGTCGGCGGTGCGGCGTCGTTCGGCTTCTTCGCTGTGATGGCCGTGCTGGCCTGGGTGTTCGTGTTCAAACTTGCCCCTGAGACCAAGGGTCGAGAGCTGGAAGAGATTCGCCACTACTGGGAGAACGGCGGCTCGTGGACGGCGCCGCCGGTGCCCACCGGAAAGGACTCCTGATGACAACTGCGACCCTTCGCGCCGGAATCGATCTGGGCGGCACCAAGATCCAGGCGGTGGTGTGCGACGACCTCGATCGGGTGCGTGGGGAGTTCCGGCGCCCGACCCCCACCGAGGGTGAGCCTGCCGACGTCGCGGCGGCAATCGTCGAGGCCGTGAACCAAGCGGCGCTCGCCGCGGGCGTGGACCCCTCGGACATCGCCGCGCTGGGAGTCGGATCGCCGGGGCAGATCGACGTTGCAGCCGGAACCGTGAGTCAGGCGGGCAATCTGCCGGGGTGGCGCGGCGTATATGCCCTGGGGTCAGCGCTGACCGATGCGCTGGGTATGCCGGTGATCCTGGGCAACGATGTGCAGGTGGCAGTGATGGCCGAGATGGAACTCGGTGCGGGAAGGGACTACGGCTCGTTCATCGGCGTGTTCGCCGGTACCGGGGTCGGGGGCGGCGTGGTGCTCGATGGCGTGTTGTGGCGGGGCCGCGGGGCAGCCGGCGAGATCGGCCACATGGTGGTGGAGGCGGACGGGGCGTTGTGTCCGTGTGGCCGCGAGGGCTGTCTGGAGGCCTACGCAGGACGGGCCGCCATGGAGGCTATGGTGCGGCGCCGCGTGGCGAACGGCGAGCACACGAAACTGCTGAAGATCATGGCCAAGAAGGGCAAGACGCGACTCGCCTCGGGGGTGTGGGCCAAGGCGCTCAAGAAGGGCGACCCGATGGCCGTGGAGTTGATCGACCGCGCCGTGTGGGCCATGGGCAACGGCATCGCCAGCGCGGTCAACCTGCTGGACGTTGAGGCGGTGATCATCGGCGGCGGGCTGGGGTTGCGGCTGGGGCAACCGTTCGTGGACCGAGTGGCCGAGGCCATGCGGCCGCATCTGGTGATGGCGATGCACCCACCGGCGCTGCACCTGGCGGCGTTGGGCGACCTCGGCGGTGCGGTGGGCGCGGCGCTGCTGGTGCAGGACCACGCCCCACGGCGGCCCGGACCGCAGCCCGTGACGCGGCCGGTGCACCACATCGCCCCGGCGGACTGACCGGCCCGGTTGAGGCTCGGCAGGGCGGTGCTCGACCGCTGAGGCGCGCCCGGTCTGCCGGCGGTGTCAGATGACGACGGTGGTGCCGAGCAGTCGCTCCGGGTCGAGTTGCACCGTCACACTGCGAACCCCGCCGGTGACACCCCCGAGTTCCACCGTTCCGACTGTGGCGAGCAGCCGAAGCGGGCCGTCGTTGTCGGCCAGGACGTCACACCGCCACACCGGTTCGCCGGCGGCCAGCGACATCGTGGCCAGCATGCGCAGCAGGTTGCTGCCGATGCCCTTGCCCTGGAAGGCATCGGCGACGGCGACCGCAACCTCGGGCGGACCGTCGGAGACTGAGGCGTACTCAACGACAGCGATCACCACTGTCGTGTCAGCCGGGTCGAGCGCGGCCAGCGCCACCCGCTCGTAGTTGTCGCGGCTCGCCAGCCAGGCCGCGGCCGCCGGCGACACCGTGGGCATCGGGGACATGAACCGCAGCCGGCGACTCTCCTCGCTCAGACCATCCTGCAGGAAGTGCAGCAGGACCTCCGTGTCGTCGGCCGTCAACGTCCGGACGGGGTAGAAGACGTCGGAGACGAGGATGCCGGGACCGCTCACACGCGGCGGTTTGTTACGCCCGACCGCCTCCGCCATACCCTCGGGCAGCCGGGCCTCCATCGCCTCGCGGGCGATCGCGAGCACCGAACTCGACCTCTCCGTGGCTGACCGCACAACCTCGGGAACCGCCTTGAACATGTCCACCATGGCGACCTCCGTTGCCGACACCAGTCCCGAACCGGGGTGGTTGTCCTCGCTCAATTGGACCAGACCCGGCCGATGTCACCCGGCAGCGGTCGCGGCCGCGTCGCCCACATCACGCGCGCCCCGCGAGCGCCAGGCCCGCCACGCGCCGGTGCACCACAACGCCCACACCACCAGTACGGGCTGGAACAACAACCGGATGAACCGAGCCAGGTCGCTATCGAGTCCGAAGGCATCTGTCTGCGTGACGAACTGGGAGATGTTGCCCGGGAACACCACCACGAAGAAGGCCGCCACGAACCATCCGACCTGGACCCGCCAGCGGCCCAGTGCCACGAGGGCGATGGCCATGCCGATCTCGACCACCCCGGATATCGCCACGATCGCCTCCGGCGCGGGCATCCACGGCGGCACCTGAAGATC
>JAUPKO010000418.1 GCA_030837395.1 Actinomycetota bacterium
ACTTGTAAACGTCGACGCCGTCGACGTAGAGCCGTCTGCCGCTGTCGCGGATCACCTCCGCCAGGTCCGCGTCAGTGACCACGGGGTCGGGACCATCGTCGCCATTGTCGAAGGTGCCGCCGTCCTGCTCCTGGTAGTCGCTACCCGGTTCGGCGACTTCCTCGTCGTCTGCAGCCTCGCCCGACTCGGTGTCCGTTGCTGTCACGCGGCCCTCGTCGTCCGCCTCGTCGGTCTGGATGCGTAGCGGCGGGCCGTCGAAGGAGGGGTCGTTGAACAGCACCGTCGCCTCGACGAAGTCGATAATGTCGAACGATCCCTTGTTGATCTCAGGGCAGAGTCGGGTGCCGCGACCGATCACCTGCTTGAACTCCGGCATGGACGCGATCCGGCGGAAGATAACGATATTGCGGACCGCAGGCAGATCGAGTCCGGTGGTCAGCAGCCGTGAGGTCACAGCGATGACCGGTTCCTCGGAGTCGGTCTTACGGAATTCCTCCAGTTGGGCAAGGCCTGGGTCGCCATCGTTGCTCGTGATCCGTGCCACGTAGTTGGGGTAGTCGCGCATCAGGTCGGCGTTGGCATTGGTCAAGGCCATGCGCATCCGGTGAGCGTGGTCGTTGTTTTCGCAGAACACGATCGTCTTGGCCATCCGGTCGGTCGCCTTCAGGTGCTCGGTCAGGTACGAGGCGGCGAAGTCGGTCCGCTCCAGGAGAATCATGATCCGTTCGTACTGCTGGGGGGTGTAAAGCTTGTCCGGGATCTCGTTGCCGTACTTGTCTAGCTGGCCCGGGGACGGCCGGAAGCCGGTGACGTCGACGTTGAGCCGAACTCGCCGGACCCGGTAGGGGGCGAGGAACCCGTCTTGGATGCCGTCCGCGAGGGAGTAGGTGTAGACCGGTTCGCCGAAGTACTGATAGCTGTCGGCGTCTGGGGTCGATACCGGAGTGGCCGTCATCCCGATCTGTGTTGCGGGCGCGAAGTGCTCCAGGATTCCGCGCCACTGGGAGTCGGCCCGGGCGCTTCCGCGGTGGCACTCGTCCACGATGACGAGGTCGAAGTAGTCGGGTCGGTACCGGCGGAAGAGGGTTTCGTCCTGCTCGCCCTGCTCCAGGGACTGGTAGAGGGCCAAGTACACCTCCCTGCCGGTAACAGCCCGGCCTCCGCCGATCTTGTGGACGAGGTCGCCGAAAGCGGGGCGGAAATACTGGTCCTTGGGTTGGTCGATCAGCAGGTTCCGGTCAGCCAGGTAGAGGACTCGCGGCTTGCGCCCGGGTATCCAGCCACCGTTGCGTAGTTTGGTGACTAACTGGAACGCAACCATCGTCTTGCCGGTCCCGGTGGCCAGGGTCAGCAAGATTCGCTTCTGCCCCGTGGACATGGCCGCCAGCGTCTTTTGAACGGCAAGCCGCTGGTAGTAGCGCGGCCGTTTGTAGGTGTTGTCCCAGTCGCGCAGCGTGGTGGTGTCATAGGGGGCGCGCAGCAGTGATCGCCCGAGTGGCGTCGTGACGTCCTCCGCCCGCGTGAAGCGGGCCCACAGCTCATCGGGGGAGGGGAACTGCGCGATCTCGCGCATCTGGGGGTTGTGCAGATCGATCTCGTAGATGGTCAGACCATTGGTCGCGAAGGCGAAGGGAATGCCGAGCTTGAGGGCGTACCGCTTGGCCTGCTCGATCCCATCCGCGGCGTTGATGCGGGTGCGCTTGGCTTCGACCACGCCGATCGGCAGGTCGGGGGCGATCTCGAGGACGTAGTCGGCGACGAGTGGACGCGCGACGCTGTGTCGCTTCAGGGTCGGAGAGATCGCCCCGTTGTTGATGTGGAACTGCGGGCGAATCTGATCGACGGACCAGCCGGCCCGGTCGAGCGCTGGGAGAACGAAGGCGTTGCAGGTCTCCTGCTCGTTCACCGATACCTCGCCGTCGCCGATCGCGGATGTCTGCCCCGAGCGGACCATCGACAAGCATGATCGGAGGCCCGCAGCTTCACTGTACTGAAGGTAGTGGAGGAGCAACGATGGGATAGCCGCATAGGCCGTCTGGGTGCCGCCCGGAGCAGATCGCCGCAGCGGCCTGCCAGACTCACCTTGCAGCCCACCGGTCCGCTGGCGTCGCCCCTGCCGGCACCGGCCAGAACCGGGCGACGACTGCGGACGCCGCCGCGACCGCCGTCACCAGGGTCCGCCCAGACCGACCCGGCTGGCCCGCTCGATGCCCCCCGCGTTCGCCTCTACCGTGACCACCGCTGCCTCTGCGCACCTCGCACGGCCCTCCCGGCGCACCCGCCAAGGACACGGGAGGGCCGTTGCTCATCCAGGACCTCGGCACGCTGGCGGTGCCGACGAGCGAGATCAAATTCGAGGCGACACTCTAGCCGTATCGGCATCCTGAACGACGCCGTCGTCGGCGCTCTCAGCGGTGCCTGACACAGAGGCACGGCCTCGTCGACTAGCTGGCCTGCCCGCACCCGGCCTACCGCAGGCTCGTCACCGCCTCGACCCTCTCAGATCCCTTCGCCTGACCGTGGGGCGCGTTCCTGCGAGGCGTCCGGTGGTCACGGCTGCGTCGTCGGCGATAGAGCCCGGAAGTCGTCTCGGGTGAGACGACGGTCAAGTCCCGGGGAGTGGTGTACGGCGTGTCGTCGCGTGATCCTTTGCTGATCAGGCCGTGAGGGCCTGAATGTGGGACGAATTCACCTCCCCGTCAAGTCGACCGTCATTCTGGTCGG
>JAUPKO010000419.1 GCA_030837395.1 Actinomycetota bacterium
CTGCCGGTGAACGAACTCATCGCCGCCGAGGTGCCGTCGGAGATCACCGTCACCGCGTTCGGCGTGAACACGGCAGGGATGTCGCCGCGGTAGGTCTGCACCTGGTTCCAGGCAGTGCGCAGGGTGGCGTGGGAGTCGGCGGGGTTCTTCAGTTCCAGCAGCCCGAGGGGGATGCCGTTGACGAAGATCAGCACGTCGGGTCGGCGAGTCTTGTGGCCGCTGATGCTCACCTGATTGACGACGAGCCAGTCATTGGCGCACGGGTCATCGAAGTCGATGAGGTGCACGTTGGCGGTCCGCACCTGCCCGTCCGGGCCGCGAAACTCCACCGGGACGCCGTCGATCAGCAGCCGGTGGACACGGAAGTTCTCGGCGATCTCCGATTGCGACTCGGCGCGTTGCAGGCGCTTGATGGCCTCGTCGACAAGGTCGGTGTGGTGCGGGTTGATGCGCCGGGCGGCCGAGCGGAGCCGGCCGAGCAGGTACACCTGATCCCACGTTGCTCGTTCCGGGGCGATGCCGCCCGGACCGATGGTGGGGCCGAATTCGGTGGCGTAGCCGATCTCGCGCAGGTAGTCGAGGGCGGCCGACTCGACGACGGATTCGTCGAAGGTGGTCGTCACGCTCGCCCCCGATCACGACGACCAGCCCTGACCTGCGTTACAGGCGAGCCGGTGCTGGTGGGTTCAGCCTACGCAAGCGTGCCAGCAACCTCAACGCGACCGGAGGATGTGCCCCTGCGAGAAGGTGGCTGCCGGGCTTTGCGACGCTAACCTTCCGGGTGATCCGCGAGCCACGCCTGCCAGAGCGCCACCGCATCGCCCTGCGACAGACCCGCGAGTTCGGTCGGCCGCACCCCAACCTTGGTCAGAAGGTTGCGGGCCAACTTCGCGTCAATGCCACCGCCCTTCGTCTGCGCAGGCTGCTCAGGCCGGGGGCGGTTCGGTGCGACGCCGTGGTCGACCGCCTGCCAGAACTCCTCCTCTGAAACCTGAAGTTGGTCCCGGAGGATGGCCTTGAACAGGTCACGACTGCGATACGACTTCGTTCCGTGGGACACCTTGGTGTAGAGGCGGTCCCCGGTGGGTGTGGTGAAGACGAAGCGGTGATGGTCGCCGGTGCGCTTGCCGGATGCGGCGTCCTTGTCCTCCCATCCTTCGACCGCGAGGAAGCGCAGCAGGTCTTTGGTGGTCGGCAGTCTCACGAGTTCTACCCCGCGGTCCTACCCGACGAGGTGGGCGACGAGCTCGTCGTCGCTGCTCAGCAGAACAAGGTTGACGAGGCCCCAGTTCGCTTCATGGTTTCTGAAGTGGCGCAGGTCGTCCACCCATTCGTCGGCGTAGTCGCGCAACGCGGCCACGAGGCTGCCGATGGCGCCGTCGAAGTCTGCGTCGTCGGCGCTGATCGGCAAACCGGGCAGCCACACGTACACGTGACCGTCCTCGTCGAACCGCACCTCGGGATCCAGGGGTACCAGTGCCCGCAGCGCGCGCAGGATGCTGTCCTTGGGTAGGAGCGCCACCGGCTCGTCGAAGTCGCGTCGGATGACGACGGAAATGTTCGCGGACGCAGTGTCGTAGACGTCTTTGAGTTGCCTACGGGCGTCGGTGATCTTGGCGTAGTCCAGGACGGGGGTCATGGAACCAACTGTACGCGACGTACGGCACGTACGCAATGGGGCGACGAGACTCACGAAAAGTGCCCGCGAAACGCTCTCGGTGCCTCACGTGGAAGTGCCCGCGTAACGGTGAGCGTGGCAGGCATGAGGAGTGGGTTATCGATGAAGTCTCGGGCCGAGATCACCAGCAAGTACGCGAAGGCGTATAGGAAGGCGAGGAAGAAGGACAAGGGCACGATGCTCGATGAGGTGGTGGCGGTGACCGGCTGGTCGCGGGACAATGCCCGCCGTCGGTTGGCCGCGGCGGCGCGGCCGCCGGGGTCGGGGCGGCAGGTCGCGAAGCGGCCTCGTAAGCCTCGGGCGGGCAAGTTTTCCTACGATGCTGTGAAGGTGCTGCAGCGGGTGTGGGCGGCCTCGGGCGGGCAGTGCGGCAAGTATCTTGCGGTGTCGATGCGGACCCAGCTCGACGCGTTGGAGCGCCACGGCGAGCTCGTGTTCGGTGAGGGCCGTTACAGCCCGGACGTGCGTGCCGAGTTGCTGGCGATGAGCGCCGCGTCGATCGACCGCTACCTGGCCCCGGCCAAGGCCACCGACCAGATCAAAGGGGTGTCCACGACCAAGACCTCGCCGCTGCTGCGCTCCTCGATCAAGGTCCGCAAGGCCGGCGATGAGGTCGAGTCCGAGCCGGGGTTCTTTGAGGGCGACACCGTCGCACACTGCGGGCCCACGCTGGCCGGCGAGTTCACCCGGACGGTGAACTTGACCGACGTGCTCCTGGGGTGGGTGTTCACCCGCAGCGTGCGCAACAACGCCCACATCCACATCCTGTCCGTGCTCAAGGCCGCCGTGGTCGAGATCCCGTTCGAGGTGACCGGGTTGGACTTCGACAACGGCAGCGAGTTCCTCAACCATGCCGTGATCGGCTGGGCCGGTGAGCGGGGTATCTACTTCACCCGGTCCAGGCCCTACAAGAAGAACGACCAGGCCACGATCGAGTCCAAGAACAACCACCTCGTACGCAAGTACGGCTTCTACTACCGCTACGACACCACCGCCGAACGCGCCGTGCTCAACCGCCTGTGGAAGCTGGTCAACGACCGGCTCAACTACCTCACCCCGACCAAGAAACCGATCGGGTTCGGCTCCGACGCCAACGGCCGCCGCAAACGCCTCTACGACACCCCAGCCACCCCGCTGGACCGGCTCCTGGCCTCCGGCATCCTGGCGCCAGCCCAGCAGGCCGAGCAGATCGCCTACCGCGACTCGCTCAATCCCGCCAAAATCGCCCGCGACATCGCCGAATGCCAAGGCCAACTGCTCATCCTGGCCAAGGAGAAGACCGAACAGCTCTACCTCGCCACCATCCCCTCCGAACTGCCCGACGTCCGCCGAGGCGTGCGCACCAAAGCCTCCTGAACCCCAGTTACGCGGGCATTCCTAGATGAGGCACGGAGAAACTTTCGCGGGCAACTTGACATGAGGCACTACGTGACCGCCGGTGCGGTTGGCACATGGCGGCGCCTGCCCGACACCACCGTCAGGGCAGCCGGTTCAGTCGATATCGGGCGGATCGACCCGCACGGTCACCACAGGCCGACGCTGGAGGCTGCGCTCGCGCTGCACCTGTGACAGCGCCGCCGTCAACCGCTGCCCCGCGGCATAGTCCACCCGCAACAGCCAGCGCTGGATCTCCCCCACCGGCACCGGTCCCAACGCGTCCATCGACTCCACCCCGAGCTCGTGAGCCGTCTGCCCGAGCAACTCCGCCACGGCCGTGTCCGGCCCCTCCAGCGCGATCATCCGCACCGCCGGGGGCAGCCCCGCGGCCACGCGTTCCGCGAGTTCCCGGCTGGCCCACCCCACCGGATCGGCACGCACCATCGCCTGTACCGGGGCGGCGTGCGCCCCGGCGGCGAGCATCACCACGCCGTCGCCGGCGACGAGCGAGGCGGCGTCGGACCATCGCGCCACGGCGTCCTCGGCGGCCCGCAACCGCGGTGCACCGGCCATCACCTCGCCGTCGAGCAGGAGTGCCGCGCGGTAACGCCCCCCAGCCACGTGCGGCTCCGCGCCGGGCGTGGCCACGATCAGGCTCGGGACGTCAGGGACCTCCTGACGCACGCCGACCTCAGCGTCGCTGGCCAGCACCGCCACCCCGCTGAACGCCCTGGCCAACTCCTCGGCGGTGCGGGCGCTGCCGACTCGCACCGCCCGTAGCCGATGACCACCACAGGTGGGGCACTGCCACGCCTGCACCACGGCCCCGCACCGACCGCACGTTGGCGACCCACCGCGCGCGGGCAGTCGCAACGGCCCCTGGCATTCGGCGCAGGTGGCCAGTTCCCGACACTGCGCGCACGCCACCGCCGGCACATAACCGCGCCGGGCCACCTGCACCAACACCGGTCCCGCCGTCAATCCCGTGCGCGCCACCTCGAAGGCCGCCTTGGGCAGGCGGGCTGCGAAGGCGGCCCCGTCGCGCGCCAAATCGGCCTCGCCAACCGCGCGCACCGGCGGCCCCGCAGCCCGCCAGGCCTCCCTCGGCGGCGTCGCCTCACCCGCCCAGCCGACCTCGACCAGGCGCTGCACCTCAGTCGAGCGGCTGCGGCCGGCGGCGATCCACGGCACCAACTCGGTGGCACTTCGCAGCCCGGTCACCTCACGTGGATGCCAATACGGCGCCTGCGGATCGGGCATGGAGGGATCAGCATCCCGCCAGAGCACGATCAGGCCAAGCTCAGGTACGGGCGCGAACGCCGCCGACCGGGTGCCGATGACCACCTCGGCCTGCCCGGAGAGGGCCCGCAGATAGGCGCCATAGCGCGCCTGCGGCCCGGCGCCGGCGGTCAGGACCACACTCGTGGGCTTGGGTTCGACGAGCTCGAGGGCGGCGCGGACCTGCCGCACATCGTCGTCGTCGGGGACCACGATGAGCACCCGCCGGCCGGCCCCCAGCACCTCCGCGACTGCCCGCGCCACCACCGGCGCCACCTCCCACCCCCACGGCACAGTCATCGCCGCTCGCAGTACGGCACCGAACGGCAGCGGCCCCTCGTCACTGCCGGAGTCACTGCCGGAGTCACTGCCTGCGCCCAACACCCGGCAGGCGGCGTCCCACGCCGGCCAGGTCGGCGCCGCCAGGGCGCCCGGACTCAGCGCCACCGCACGCACCGGCACCGGATCGGGCAATCGACCGGCATCGTCGCAGACCGACCGCTCGGCCCGGGCATGGCGCGGCGGAACGGCGGCGCTGAGCACGTCACCCCAGTTGCCCACGTAGCGGGACGCGATCACCTCCGTCAGCGCGGCCTGCGCTGGCGTGAGAACGGGAGGTCCAAGGACCCCCACCACGGGCCGCAGGTCGAATTCGCTGGTGGTGCGCTCGGTGACGACGAAGCCAGTCCGCAGCCGACCTGCGAAACGCACGCGCACCCGCACCCCGAACACCGCCCGGTCCCGCAGGTTTGCCGGCACGGAGTAGTCGAACACCCGATCCAGATGCGGCACCGGCGACGGGATGAGCACGCCCACGACAGGCGGACCCGCCGGGAGGGCTCCCGGCGGGTCCGTCTGGTTGCGCGTGACGCGTGACTGCTGCGTGAGCGTCAGCCCTTGACCGCTGCCGCCAGCGCGTCGGCACGGTCGGCAGCCTCCCACGTGAACTCGGGCAACTCCCGGCCGAAGTGGCCGTACGCCGCGGTCTGGGCGTAGATGGGCCGCTTGAGGTCGAGGTCCATGACGATCGCCGCGGGGCGAAGGTCGAACACCGAACGGACCGCGTCGGCGATCTGCTCGTCCGGAACGGTGCCGGTACCGAAGGTCTCGACGAACAGGCCCACCGGGTGTGCCACGCCGATGGCGTACGCCACCTGCACCTCACACCGCTTGGCCAGACCGGCGGCGACGACGTTCTTGGCCACCCAACGCATCGCGTAGGCAGCGGAGCGGTCGACCTTGGAGGGGTCCTTGCCGGAGAAGGCACCGCCGCCGTGGCGGGCCATGCCACCGTAGGTGTCGACGATGATCTTGCGTCCGGTCAGGCCGGCGTCGCCCTGCGGCCCGCCGATGACGAACTTGCCGGTGGGGTTGCACAGGAACCGGTAGCCGGCGGTGTCCAGCTCCAGACCGGCCAGTTCGGGCTCGATCACACTGGCCACCAGGTCCGGCGTGAGGTGGTTCTCGAGGTCGATGTCGTCTTTGTGCTGGGTGGAGATCACGATGGTGTCCAAGCGCACCGGGCGGTCGTCGGCATATTCGATGGTGACCTGCGTCTTGCCGTCCGGACGCAGATAGCCGATGCTGCCGTCCTTGCGCACGGCCGACAACCGACGCGAGAGGCGGTGGGCCAGCGCGATCGGCAGCGGCATGAGCTCGGGGGTCTCGTCCGAGGCGTAGCCGAACATGAGTCCCTGGTCGCCGGCACCCTGGCGGTCCAACGGGTCCGACGAATTCTCGGCGCGCTCCTCGAAGGCATCGTCCACACCCTGCGCGATGTCCGGGGACTGCTTGCCGATGGCCACCGTCACGCCGCAGGAAGCGCCGTCGAAGCCCTTCTCGGACGAGTCGTAGCCGATCTCGAGCACCTTGTTGCGCACGAGTTCGGGGATGTCGACCCAGGTGTCGGTGGTGACTTCACCGGCGACGACAACCATGCCGGTGGTCAGCAACGTCTCGACGGCGACGCGGGACGACGGGTCGTCCTTGATCATCGCGTCCAGCACTGCGTCGCTGATCTGGTCGGCCATCTTGTCCGGGTGGCCTTCGGTGACTGATTCTGACGTGAAGAGGCGGCCTGCCATGTGCTTCCCTGCGTTGGACGAAAGTGGACTGCGGCCCTACGGCTGCGCCGTTATTCTAGTCCCCGCCCCCGACTGCACCCACGGCATCCCACACCGCTTCCGCGAGTCGGCGCTTTGATCCGTGCGGCACGTCCCACTGCCGGCCGTCCACCGCGAGGATCCTGGCGGCATTGGTGTCGACCTCGAAGGCCACACCGTCGCCGACGACATTGACCACCATGAGGTCGCAACCCTTGGCCGCGAACTTGCGCCAAGCGTGGGTGAGGGGGTCGGCATCTGAGTCACCGGTCTCGGCCGCGAAACCCACCAGCAGTGGCGCCGGGCCGCGTCGGGACGCGGCCAACCCGGCCAGCACATCGGGGTTCTCCACGAGTTCGACCACCGGCAATCCACCGCCGACCTTCTTGACCTTCACGTCCGAGTACACAGCCGGGCGGTAGTCCGCAACGGCGGCAGCCATCACCACCACGTCCACCTGCCCGGCGCGGGCGTTGATTGCCGCCTGGAGCGCGGCTGCGTCCAGTACCGGCACAACCTCCACGCCCGCCGGGTCCGGCAGCGCGCAGTTGGCCGCCACCAGAGTCACCTGCGCGCCCCGGTCGCGGGCGGCGGCGGCGATGGCGTAGCCCTGCTTGCCGCTGGATCGATTGCCCAGGAACCGCACCGGGTCGAGCATCTCGCGGGTGCCGCCGGCGCTGACCAGCACCCGACGTCCGACCAGATCCCGTGGCGGCACTCCCCCTGCCAGCACCGACTCGGCAACGGCAGCGAGCTCGGCGGCTTCGGGCAACCGACCTGGGCCGGAGTCGGCGCCGGTCAGTCGTCCGTGCGCCGGATCGATCACCATCACACCACGGCTGCGCAGTGTGGCGACATTGGCCACGGTGGCCGGATGCTGCCACATCTCGGTGTGCATGGCCGGGGCAAGCACCACTGGGCAGCGCGCAGTGAGCAGGACGTTGCCGAGGAGGTCGTCAGCCAAACCGTGGGCTGCCCGGGCGAGGACATCCGCAGTGGCCGGCGCCACCAGCACGAGGTCGGCCTCCTGCCCCAACCGGACGTGCGGTACCTCGTGCACGTCCGACCACACCGCATGCGCCACGGGCTGCCCGCTCAGCGCGGCCCAGGTGGCGGCGCCGACGAATTCCAGGGCGGCACGGGTCGGCACCACACGCACCTCGTGGCCATCGCCGATCAGGCGCCGCAGCAACTCACACGACTTGTAGGCGGCAATACCGCCCGCGACCCCGAGAACGACCCGGGCCACGATCAGACCTCGGAAACCTCGACGGACCCGTCGGGCTCATTGGCCGACACCAGCAGGAGGTCGCCGTTGATCTCCCGCAGGGCGATGGACAGGGCCTTCTCCTGCACGTAGGTCTCCACCAGAGGGCCGACGTTGTCCAACAGACCGGCGTCGAGCTGGGAGTAGTACGCGTTGATCTGCCGGGCACGCTTGGCGGCGCAGATGACGAGCGCGTACTTGGAGCCGGTCTTCTCCAAAAGGTCATCGATGGGCGGGTACGTGATGCCTTCGGGGCGTACGACGATGCCTGACATGGGGTCCTTCCGAGGGGGAGGCGCTCGGTCAACAGGCCGAGGCGTCGAGCAAGTCTAGCAACGCCTGGGCGGTCGCGGCGATATCGGTGTTGACCAGCACCGCGTCGAACTCGTGCGCGGCGGCGATCTCCTGTTCGGCTGTGCGCAACCGCCGATCCACCTCATCGGCGTCCTCCGTCCCGCGCGATCGCAGCCGGGAAGCGAGTTCGAACATCGACGGCGGCTCCAGGAACACCGTCAGCGCCTCCGGCATGGCGGCCTTCACCTGCCGCGCCCCCTCGAGTTCGATCTCAAGCACCACAGTGGCGCCGTCCGCGAGGGCATGCAGTACCTCGCTGCGCGGAGTGCCGTAGAGCTGGCCGGAGAACTCCGCGTGCTCGAGCATGTCGCCGGCCTCAACCATCGCTCTAAATCGGCGCCGACTGACGAAGTGATAGGACTCGCCGTCCACCTCGCCCACCCGTGGTGGGCGCGTCGTCACCGACACGCTCAGCCGCAGGTCCGGCCGGACGCTGCGCGCCGCCGCCACCACACTCCCCTTGCCGACACCGCTGGGGCCGCTGACCACCACCAACCTGGACAGGTCGGTTCACATCCCTTCGAACAGCTCCACGAGGCCTCGCCGTTGCCGCTCCCCCAAGCCGCGGAGGCGACGGCTCGACGCAATTTCCAGTTGCTCCATGATGGCCTGTGCCCGCACCGGTCCGATCCGCGGGATGGCCTCGAGCAGGTCGACCACCCGCATCTTGGCCAACGACTTGTCGGCGTCGGACAGGGTCAGCACCTCTGCGATCGAGAGCTCCCCGCCGGCGAGTTGCTCCTTGACCTCGGCGCGGCGACGACGCGCCTCCAGCGCCGCCGCTGCTGCGGCAGCGCGGTCCTCGGCAGTCAGTTCAGGCAGCCCCACGGGTACGACGGTAGCGGAGGGAATCAGCGGTTCCCACTCAGAGAGCCAGCCAATCCCCGACACGCCGCCGCGATATCGGCCGCGCCCGTGATCGGCCGCCCGATCACCAACATATCCGCACCATCGGCCAAAGCCTGTTCCGGAGTCGCCACGCGGCGCTGATCGCCCACGTCAGCACCTGCCGGACGCACTCCCGGCGTCACCAGGACCACGTCATCGGGTACCGCGGCGCGTACGTCGGCGACTTCCAGCGGCGAGCACACCAGCGCCCGGGCCCCGGCCGCCACGGCCATCCGTGCCAGCCGCAGCACTGCGGTGCGGGGGTCGTCGGCGATGCCCACCGCCGCCAGCGCCTCGGCGTCCATCGAGGTCAGAATCGTCACCGCGGTGATCCGGGTATCCGGCAGAGCCGCGACGGCCGCTTCGATCATCGCCGGACCGCCGAGCGCATGCACCGTCAGCAGCGCGGGCCGCAACTGCGCCACCGACCGTGCCGCCCCGGCAACGGTGTTGGGGATGTCGTGCAGCTTGAGGTCCAGGAACAACGCCGGCGGCTCGTGCGGGTCCGCGTCCAACGCGGAGTAGACCGCCCGAACCCCGTCGGCGCCGTCGCGCAGGTAGGTCTCCAGGCCGATCTTGATCGCCGCCACGAACGGTCCGGCCTGCGCCGCCCACGCCGTGGCGGTGGCGAGGTCCGGCGCGTCCAAGGCAACGGCGATCGGCGCCCGATCGGCAAGACCCAGCACAGGTGTCGGATACGTCATGTCAGCGTCCTTCCGGGGTGTCAACAGGCGGCGGCATCCGGTGCGGCAGGCCCCGATGGGCGTAGCCGATCGCGTCGACGAGGCGGTCGAATCCCCGCTCGGCGAGCGCGGCCGCCAGTTCGGCCTGCACCCGCGCCGGTGCCGAGGGATCGTTGAAGACCGCCGTGCCCACGCTCACCGCGGCAGCGCCGGCCAGGATGAACTGCAACGCATCCAATCCGCTACGGATGCCGCCCATCCCGAGGATGGGCACCTCCGGCAACGCCGCGTGCACCTGCCACACCGCGCGCACAGCCATGGGCCTGATGGCCGGTCCGGACAGTCCCCCGGTGATGCCACCGAGCGCCGGTCGCATGGTGTCGGTGTCGATCACCACCCCCAGCGTCGTGTTGATCATGGCCAGGCCGTCGGCGCCGGCGCGCACCACCGACGAGGCGATCTCGACCAGGTCGGTCACGTCCGGCGACAGCTTGGCCAGCACGGGCACGGAGGAGTTGGTGTTGCGTCGCACCGCGAGCACAGCCCCCGCGGCAGCCGTCGGGTCGCAGGCGAACACCAGGCCGCGGCTCTCCACGTTGGGGCACGAGATGTTGACCTCGATCGCATCGATGCCACCCTGGTGGCGCAACCGGCTCGCTACAGCCGCGTACTCCTCGACCGTGCCCCCGGCGATCGACACGATCACCCGGGCGCCGCGGGCCCGCAGCCAGGCCAGGTCGTGCTCGATGAATGCCTCGATACCCGGGCCCTGCAGGCCGATCGAGTTCAGCATGCCCGACGGCGTCTCGGCCATGCGCGGTGTCGGTCGACCGGAGCGAGGCTTGGCCATGATCGACTTCGTGACGATGCCGCCGATGGTCGTGATGTCGAAGAACCCGTCGAGTTCGCGTCCAGCCGCCGCACAGCCGCTGGCGGTGAACACCGGGGCATCGAACTGCGCCACTCCAAGCGAGGTAGTCATGTCGACCATCAGTGGCCTCCCGGCTTCGGCGCCCCGAACGTGTCCGGCGGGACGGTGCCGACATCGGCCCAGCGCACTCGATCGCCGAAGAACACCGGACCCTCCACACACGAGCGCACCATCCGGGTGACGCCGTCGTCTCCGATCACCGGCAGGACGCACGTCATACACACACCGATGCCGCAGGCCATGGACTCCTCCACGGCGCACTGGCTATGGGCGCCCGCCTCACCCGCCAGCGCCGCCACCGCCGCCAGCATGCCCATCGGACCGCAGGCATAGACGACCGCGGTGTTCTGCTCGGCCAGGATCCGCCCCAGCGGACCGGTCACCAGGCCCTTCTCGCCGAACGACCCGTCGACCGTCGTGGTGGTCACCGTGTCGGCGGCCCGCCGAGCCTCCAGCACCCCGAACAGCCGCGCCTCGGTGGCGGCTCCGAGCACCATGTCGACCCGGCAGCCGCGGGCCCGCAGTCGTCGCCCGAGCTCGAACATGGGGGCCGAGCCATAGCCGCCCGCCACCAGTGCACACGGCACCGGCGAGGTCGGCAGCACGAACGGTTTGCCCAGCGGCGCGACAATGTTGACGTGGTCGCCGCGGCGCGCGGTGGCCAGCCATTCGGTGCCGCGCCCGTGCACCGCGAACACCACCTCAATGGTGCCGGCGCGCGCGTCAGCCCGGTAGATCGAGAAGGCCCGCCGCAGCAGCATGGGCGACTCCGGCCCACCCACCGCCACGGCGACGAAATGCCCGGGTCGCACCGCCGCGGCCGCCTCGGGTGCTGCCAGCGTCAGGTGGAAGTAGTCCCCCACCCGGTCCAGGGCGAGGATCTCCGAATCGACCTGGACCGCATCACCGGCGGTCACGTTGGCACCTGGTCGCGTTCGGCGCCGAGCGCGGCCGCGTACTCCTGCAATGAGCGCACGCCGAAACCGCCGGCCTGCACGGCCTCGATGCCTTGTACCGCGGCGCCCAGACCCTGCACCGTGGTGATGCACGGCACACCGGCCAGCACCGCAGCCGTGCGGATCTCGTAGCCGTCCAAGCGTGCTCCGACACCGAAGGGGGTGTTCATGATCAGCACGATGTCACCGGCCCGGATCGCCTCGATGGTGTCCGGGCCCTGGCCGGATCCCTCGTAGTGCTTGCGGATCACCGTCACCGGGATGCCATGGCGGCGCAACACGTCGGCCGTCCCCGCGGTGGCGACGATCTCGAACCCCAGGTCAACCAGCCGTTTGATCGGGAAGATGACGCTGCGCTTGTCGCGGTTGGCAACCGAGATCAGCACCCGCCCGCTGGTCGGCAGACCGGCCGAGTAGACCGCCGCCTGCGACTTCGCGAACGCCGCCCCGAACGAGGCGTCGATGCCCATCACCTCACCGGTGGAGCGCATCTCCGGCCCGAGCACGGTGTCGAAGCCGTGGAACCGGCCGAACGGCAGGACTGCTTCCTTCACCGCGATGGGCGCGGTCATGGGCAGATCGCCGCCAGGCCCGGCGGGCAGCAGACCTTCGGCGCGCAAGGTGGCGATCGACTCGCCCACGGCGATCCGGGCAGCGGCCTTGGCCAACGGCACGGCAGTCGCCTTGGAGACGAACGGCACGGTGCGCGAGGCGCGCGGGTTGGCCTCCAGCACGTAGAGGGTGTCGCCGGACAGGGCGTATTGCACATTGAGCAGCCCGCGCACCCCGACGCCCTCGGCGATGGCCTTAGTGGAGGTGCGAATGCGCTCGATCTCGCCGTGGCCCAGCGTCAC
>JAUPKO010000420.1 GCA_030837395.1 Actinomycetota bacterium
CCTGGAGGGGTGCAACGAGATCCTCAACGTCACCCGTCCGGACGTTGTGCGCAGCGTGCATGACGCCTACTTCGAGGTGGGTGTCGACGCGGTGGAGACCAACACCTTCGGCGCCAACTGGGCGAATCTGGGGGAGTACGACATCGCCGACCGGATCCGGGAACTCTCGCGGGCCGGGGCGGCGATCGCGCGCGAGTCCGCCGACGCCTGGAGCACGCCGGATCGTCCCCGCTGGGTGCTGGGTTCGGTCGGCCCCGGCACCAAACTGCCCACGCTCGGCCATGTGGACTTCGAGACGTTGCGTGCCGCCTATGCCGACAACGTGCTCGGGCTCCTCGAAGGAGGCTCCGATGCCATCCTGATCGAGACCGCGCAGGACTTGTTGCAGGCCAAGTCGGCCGTGCTCGCGGCGCAGGACGCCATGACCGAACTCGGGGTCGACGTACCGATCATCGTCCATGTGACGGTGGAGACGACCGGCACGATGCTGCTGGGTTCGGAGATCGGTGCCGCACTCAACGCACTGGAGGCGCTGGGTATCGACATGATCGGGCTCAACTGCGCCACCGGCCCGGCCGAGATGAGCGAGCACCTGCGAGTGCTGAGCCAACAGGCCACCATCGGGGTGTCCTGCATGCCCAACGCCGGGCTGCCACAGTTGACCTCCGACGGGGCGTACTACCCGCTGAGCCCGGGTGAACTTGCCGACGCCCACGAAACCTTCGTGCGGGACTACGGCCTCGGCCTCGTCGGCGGCTGCTGTGGCACCACCCCCGAGCACTTGCGCCAGGTGGTCGAGCGGGTGCGCGGAGCCGAGATCACCGCGCGCACGCCGCAGCCAGAGCCGGGGGTGTCGAGCCTCTATCAGCCGGTGCGGTTCGACCAGGATGTCACCTACCTGACCATCGGGGAGCGCACCAACGCCAACGGCTCCAAGGCCTTCCGCGAGGCCATGCTGGATCAGCGCTGGGATGACTGCGTCCGCATCGCGCGGGACCAACAGCGCGACGGCGCCCACGTGCTCGACCTGTGTGTCGACTACGTGGGCCGTGACGGCGTTGCCGACATGACCACGCTCGCTGGGCTGCTGGCCACAGCCACCACGTTGCCCATCGTGCTGGACTCCACCGAGCCGGAGGTCTTGCGCGCCGGCCTGGAGAAGCTCGGCGGACGCAGCATTGTCAACTCGGTCAACTACGAGGACGGCGACGGGCCGGAGTCACGCTTCGCCCGCACGATGGCCCTGGTGCAGCGGCACGGGGCAGCTGTGGTGGCCCTGACGATCGACGAGGAGGGTCAGGCCCGTACCTGCGAGTGGAAGGTTCGGGTGGCCGACCGGCTGATCCGCGACTTGGTGGACAACCACGGCATGGACGTCGGCGACATCCTCGTCGACACCCTGACGTTCCCGATCGCCACCGGCCAGGAGGAGACCCGCCGCGACGGCATCGAGACCATCGAGGCGATTCGCGAACTCAAGGCTTTGCATCCCGGCGTGCACACCACGCTTGGGCTGTCGAACATCTCCTTCGGCCTGAACCCCGTGGCCCGGCAGGTGCTCAACTCCGTGTTCCTGCACGAGTGCGTGGAGGCCGGGCTGGATTCGGCGATCGTGCACGCGTCCAAGATCCTGCCGATGAACCGTATCCCGGACGAGCAGAAGCAGGCCGCCCTCGACCTCGTCTACGACCGGCGCGAGTACGACGACGCCGGCCAGATGACGTACGACCCGCTGGCCCACTTCCTGGAGGTATTCGCCGGGGCGCAGGCGCAGGGCAGCGCGCAGAGCCGCGCTGAGGAGTTGGCAGCGCTGCCGCTGGACGAGCGGTTGCAGCGGCGCATCATCGACGGTGAGCGCAACGGGCTGGAGGCCGACCTCGACGAGGCCATGACCACCCGCCCGCCGCTGGCGATCGTCAACGACGTGCTGCTGTCCGGCATGCGGACCGTCGGCGAGTTGTTCGGCGCCGGCGAGATGCAGTTGCCGTTCGTGCTGCAGAGCGCCGAGGTGATGAAGACGGCCGTGGCCTACCTCGAGCCGCATATGGAGAAGACCGACGACGCCGGCAAGGGCACCATCGTGCTGGCGACGGTCAAGGGCGACGTGCACGACATCGGCAAGAACCTGGTCGACATCATCCTGAGCAACAACGGCTACACCGTGGTCAACATCGGCATCAAGCAGCCGGTCAACTCGATCCTCGAGGCCGCCGAGGAGCACAACGCCGACGCGATTGGCATGTCGGGTCTGTTGGTCAAGTCCACGGTGATCATGAAGGACAACCTGGCCGAGATGAACTCCCGCGGCCTGAGCGAGAAGTTCCCGGTGATCCTGGGTGGTGCCGCGCTCACCCGCGCGTACGTCGAGCAGGACCTGGCCGACATGTTCGACGGCGAGGTGCGTTATGCCCGGGACGCCTTCGAGGGTCTGAGCCTCATGGACGCCATCATGGCCGTCAAGCGAGGCGACCCCGGTGCGCAGTTGCCGGAGTTGCGCCAGCGGCGGGTGAAGGCGACGGGGTCCGCCTCGCGCCGCAACGCTGCTGAGGATGTCGAGGTGCCCGCCCGTTCCGAGGTGGCCGCCGACGCACCGATCCCGCCGGTGCCGTTCTACGGTGACCGAATCGTCAAGGGTATTCCGCTGGCGGACTACGTGGCGTTCCTGGACGAGCGCGCGCTGTTCCGAGGGCAGTGGGGCCTCAAACCGGCGCGGTCGGACTCGCGCACCTATGAGGAGATCGTCGCCGAGGAGGGCACCCCTCGGTTGCGCGAGTGGCTCAGCCGGGTGCAGACCGAGAGCATGCTTGAAGCCGCGGTGATCTACGGCTACTGGCCGGCGTGGGCGCATGGCGAGCAGATCGTCATCGGCTCGCCCGAGGAACCAACGCGGGAGATCGGGCGCTTCTCATTCCCGCGCCAGCAACGTTCGCGGTTCCTCTGTCTGGCGGACTTCGTGCGGCCCGGCAAGCCCGACGGTTCGGCCCCCGACGAGGTCGACAATGTGGCGTTCCACATCGTCACCATGGGCAATGCCATCGCCGAGGCCGCCAACGAGTTGTTCGCGGCCAACTCCTACCGCGAGTACATGGAGTTGCATGGATTGTCGGTGCAGTTGACTGAGGCGCTGGCCGAGTACTGGCACTCCCGGGTGCGGTCCGAGTGGGGCATCGCTGCGGGCGACTCGCCGGAGATGGCGCGCATCCTCAAGCAGGAGTACGTCGGCGAACGCTACTCCTTCGGCTACCCGGCCTGCCCGGACCTGGAGCAGCAGACGCTGCTGTTCGAACTGCTCAAGCCCGAGCGGGTGGGCGTGCAACTGAGCGAGGAGTTCCAACTGCACCCGGAGCAGTCGACGTCGGCGATCATCTTCCACCACCCCGAGGCGATGTACTTCAACGCTGGGTGAGGGCGCGCCGGCGCAGGGCCTTCTCGGCCTCGACCACCAGCGCCGGCACTAGGGCAAGTCCAATCGCGATCCACCACTGCGAGCCGTCGAGCGAGACCGTGCCCAACAGCGGCTGCAGCCCGTCCCAGTCGACTGCCAACCAGGTGAGCAGCAACGGCACCGCAAGCCAGCCGAAGTAGACCCGGTAGGGCCCGAACCAGCCGGGGGTGGCATCCCGGCGCAAGGCGGCGGCCAGAAGCACGGTCGAGACTCCCATCGCCGCGAACGTCATGGTCTGTCCGACGTCGACCCCCCACCCATTGCGGTCGGCGATGACGAAGGCCAGCAGGCCGACGACCGCCTGGACAAGACCGAAGACGAGCCAGCGCGGGAACGTGGCCCGATTCAGGATCGGCAGTCGTGGGTCGCGCGGCGGTGCCGACATGACACCGGGCTCCACGCCGTCGGTCGAAATCGCCAGGGCGGGGAAAAGCCCGATCAGGAAGGTCACGAAGATCAACTGGACTGCGCTGATGGCATTGCCGGAGTTGATGTTGAAAGCACTCGCCAGCAGCATCAGCGCTAGCACGCCGAAGAGCCCGACGAGGACGTAGCGAATCTGCGCGGTGATTTTGGTGTAGATGTCCCGACCGAGTTCGATGGCAGTGACCAGCGTGCCGAAGTTGTTGTCGGTGAGGATCATGTTGGCGGCCTGCTTGGTCACCTCCGCCCCGCTGCCCATGGCGACCCCGATGTCGGCCTTCTTCAGTGCGGCGGCGTCGTTGACCGCGTCGCCCGTCATGGCCACGATCGAACCGTCGGCCTGCATCAGGGTGACGAGGCGAAGTTTGTCCTGCGGGGAGACCCGGCCGAAGACGTGGAGATCCGGCAGGGCATCGGTGAGCGCCTGATCGCTCATCCGCTCGATCTCTGCGCCCGTGGCCACGCCCGGACCCAGCCCGAGGTCGGACGCGATGGCCGACGCGGTCACGGCGTGGTCGCCCGTGATCATGCGGACGTCGATGCCGGCGTGGCGGGCAACAGCGACCGCATCGATCGCAGAGGGGCGCAACGGATCGATGATCCCGACCAGGGAGACGAACACGAGATTCTCGACGGCCGCCATCGGGTTCGCCGCCACGGACTCAGTCTCGCTGACCGGTCGTTCGACATAGGCGAATGACATCACTCGCAAGCCGCGCCGAGCGAGATCGGCGTTCGCCTGCTGGATGTCGGCCAGCACCGCTGAGATGGGCACGACTTCCCCCTGCCACAACGCCTCGCTGCACCGTGCCAGCACGACATCAGGGGCACCCTTGACGAGCCCGATGAGGGAATCCGGTGCGTCGTCCTGCAACGGGGCGACATGAAAGGTGGCCATGAACTTGTAGGCCGAGTCGAACGGCACCAGAGCGGCGCGGGGGTACTCGCGACGGCTGATGTCGGCGTCGACCCCCATCTTGGCTGCCAAGACGACCAGAGCCAGTTCGGTGGGGTCCCCGACCACGCTGCCGTCGGCCTTCACCCGGGCATCGCTGCACAGCGTGAGCCCGTACCCGAGGGCGGTGAAATCCGGCAGCGCCGATCCGGCGGCGTGCAGGATGGTCCCCTGGCGGGAGTAGCCCTCGCCATCGACCGTGAACCATTGCCCGTCGCCGAACATCGAGACCGCGGTCATCATGTCCATCGTGAGGGTGCCGGTCTTGTCGCTGTTGATAGCCGAGACCGAGCCCAGCGTCTCGACGTCGTTGAGCGTGCGCACGATCGCCTTGGCCGAGGCCAGTCGTTGCGCGCCGTAGGACAGCATCGCAGTGAGGAAGGTGGGCAGTCCGGAGGGAATCGAGGAGATAGCCGTGGCGATCGCCACCAGGGCGATGGCATTGGCGTCCAGCCCTCGGGCGAGGCCGATCGCGATGATGAAGCTGACCGAGATCAGACAGACGCTGGCGAGCCGGATCGTGAGCCCGCGCAGTTCCTTCTGCAGCGGCGATGGTTCGGCCTGCACCGCGTTGAGCATGCTGGCGATGCGGCCCATCTGCGTGGACTCCCCGGTGGCCACGACCACAGCCTCACCCGAGCCGCGGGTCACCGACGTGTTCGCGTAGAGCATGGAGGTGCGGTCGCCCAGCGGCGCCTCCGGATCCTCGACGGGCTCGGATCCCTTCTCGATGGCCGCGCTCTCACCGGTGAGTGAACTCTCGACCACTTGCAGGTTGGCAGCAGAGGTGATGCGGGCATCGGCCGGGACCAGGTCACCGGCTTCGACGACAATCAGGTCGCCGCTGACCACGTCGATGGCGGGCACGTCGGTGATCACCCCATCCCGTCGCACCCGCGCGGTGGGCACAGCCATGGAAGCAAGGGCGTCCGCACTGGACTGGGCCTTGAACTCCTGATGGGCGCCCATGGCAACGTTGACCAGGACCAGCAGGCCCACCAGAATCGCCGTCTCCGGCTGACCGACGAGGGCGCTCACGAAGATCAGTACCGTGAGCAGCACGGTCATGGGGTCGCGCCACTGCCGTGCGATGAGTGCTCCGAGGGAGGGGCGGGCCGCCGCCGGCAGCGAGTTCGGACCATCCCGGTCCAGTCTGGCTGCGGCGGTCGACGAATCCAGACCATCGATTGGATCCGAGCCCAGCGTTGCGACCACCTGCTCCGCTGTTTGGGCGAACCAGGGGAAGGCCGTGCCGGTGTTCAAGGGCTGTCTCATGGGCGTCTCCTGTGTGGGCCGACCGGCGGTCGTGCGCATGGCACCAGTCTCGGGGTACTCACCGGCAACCATGGCACACGGATGCTCCCCAGCACACGCGTTCGGTTCCGCACGCTCGCAAACCTGCCGCCAATGCTGATCGGGAATGATCAGGCAGGTCGCCGGCGGCGCCAACTGCGCAGCACCACGGTGGACAGGCCCAGGATGACTGCGGTGACCGGCGCCCATAGGGCCTTCTCCGGCAGCGAGGGTGAGGCCAGGTTGAGGACGACGCCAGCGCCTGAGTAGATCGTCGTGAACCACAGGCCGGCACCGATCACTCGGGTGGGGGCGGTGGCCAGTGGGCCGCGGTCGATGCCGGCGCGTTCGGCACCGGCCATGACGAGCAGGAGGGCCGCGGACATCCCCGCGATCACCCGACCGGACACCGGCAGAGCGCCCGTGTGGGTCCCGCCCTGGGTCACTGCGGCCCACGGCGCACCCAGCACGAGGGCAACCTGGAATCCGGCCACTCCGACCAATATCAAGCTGGCAGCCCCAGAGCTGACGCAGGCCGCTTGGGACGGCCATGTGGCTGAGACTGGAGCGGAAACGCTGTCGACGACGGTTGTCATGAGACATATCTACCAGATATATTGCCGTCATGACTAGGCCACGCCAGACCGATCTCGCCGTTCTGGGGGCGCTCTCGGTCGAACCGATGACTGGGTACCGATTGCGCCAGGAGATCACCGAGACCCTGGGGCACTTCTGGCATGAGAGTTTCGGTCAGATCTATCCGAGTCTCGCCCGGCTGGAGGCCGAGGGCTTCATCGTCGCCCAGGGCGGGGTCAAGGCGTCCTCGCGGGTGTTTTCGCTGACCGAGGCAGGGGAAGCCGAACTCCGGCGCCTGCTGGAACTCCCGCCCGAGTCGCAGCAACCACGTAGCGCTCTGCTGCTGCGCATCTTCTTCGGAGCCAACCTTCCGCCGGGGGCGATCGCGCAACTACTTGATGACCATGAAGCGCAGGTGCGGGAGAAGTTGGCCCAGTTCGCCGGCATCCGGGCGAATATCGACGCTGATCCGCTGGCCGGCCGGCACCGGCCCTATTGGCTGGCAACGGTCGCGGCGGGGGAGTCCGCGGCGCGCGCCCAGTTGGAGTGGGTTGCGCAGACGAGGGTGCTGTTGGGTGAGCAGTGTGCTGGCTGACGGGCTCAGGCAGGTCACCGCTGCACCAGCCAGGTGGAAATAGCCACCGCGAAGGAGCGGAGGTCGCCTAGGCGGTCGAGGTTGGCGATCACCAGATCGTCGCGAATGTCGACGTAGTCGTGCACGAGCACATTGCGAAAACCGCTGGCACGCCTGAGATCCTCGGCCAGGGACGTCGGCACCACCTGATGGTCGGCGAGCAGCGCGAACACTTCCGCATTGCTGTTGGGCGGCCCCCAGCCGCACACCGCACAGATGTGCTGACCGATGTCGACCGCGCATTCGATGGCCGCGATGAAGTTGTACTTCACCGAGTCCAGCCAACGCCTTTGGCGACGTATCTCAGCAGGTGACGCCGCCTCGGACTCCAGGTACTGAACAGTGTCGACGAGATGTCTGAGGAGCCGCTGAACTCGGGCTTCATCGACCACGAAGGGCCTCCAGGAACTCGCGGTGGGCATGTTCGAAGCGGGGCTTCTCGTCGAGCCAGATCTTGCGAGTTGTGGCCACCCAGCGGACTCGGGCAGCAGGGTCAGTCTCAAACAGCAACTCGCCATGGAGGGCAATGGTGCCGGCGATTTCCAGCGGCGCATCGTTGAGAACCAGCAAGTCCACGCCGTCCGGCAGCAGCACGTCCCACGAGGCCGGCGCCGGACCCAGCCAGAACGCTGCCACGTCGAGGTCGCTGTCGGTTCGTGGGCGCCCCCCCGTCGCCCGGGAGCCGAACACGAAGCCGAAACTGGCTCCGGATCGCACCAAAGTTGCGACGACCTGCGTCCGGATCGCGGCTTCATCCATGCCACGAGTATGACGCAGAACAGCGCAGATGCCGGTCTGCTTCTGGTGGCGCCGACCTGACAGACTCGCCGCATGCGTAGCGTCGACTCCGAGCCTGGGGAGCTCAGCTCACTCGAAGCCGTGCTGTGGGACA
>JAUPKO010000421.1 GCA_030837395.1 Actinomycetota bacterium
CAAGCTGCTCACGGGTGAGTTGGCCACGCTCGCGACCATCACGGCGAAGCCCCAGCAAGCCCGCGATGCCACCAACGCTGCGCTGGAGGAGCTCACCGGCAAGGCACTCAAGCCGGAGGTGCTGGCACGCGCCTGGTCCAACCTCACCCTCACGGTGGATCCTGTCGCGGCATCACTGAAGGCGGACCAGCAGCATGCTGAGGCCGTTGGATTGGCCAAGCCCGTGCAGCTGAACGGGATCTACGACCTGCGAATCCTCAACGGGCTGCTGAGGGCCTCGGGTCAGCCGCCGGTGAGCGCGGGCGGGTTGGGGCAGGAATGACGCTGGCAGTTGCGGGGGTGACCAAGTACTTCGGCGGCGCGGTCGAGGCGCCTGTGCTGCAGGACATCGACCTCACGGTCGGCGCGGGGGAGTTCGTCTGCCTGCTCGGCGCCTCGGGCTGCGGCAAATCCACCCTGCTGTCGCTGATCGCCGGGTTGGAGCAGCCCTCGTCGGGGTCGGTCTCCGTGGCCGGCGGGCGGGCGGCCCTGATGTTCCAAGAGCCAGCGTTGTTCCCGTGGCTCACGGCGGCGGGCAACATCGAGTTGGCGCTGCGCCTGGCCGGGGTGCCCAAGGCGCAGTGGCGCGACGACACCGAACGGTTGCTCGCGCGCGTCTACCTGACCGGTCAGGGCCACAAGCGGGTGCATGAACTCTCCGGGGGAATGCGCCAGCGAGTGGCCTTGGCCAGGGCGCTGGCTCAGCGTGCCGATGTGCTGTTGATGGACGAGCCGTTCGCGGCCCTCGACGCGATCACCCGCGACGTGCTTCATGAGGAACTGGCCCGAATCTGGGCCGAGTCCGACCTCACAGTCGTCTTCGTGACGCACAACGTGCGCGAGGCGATCCGGTTGGGTCAACGTGTGTTGCTGATGTCCAGCCGGCCGGGTCGGATCGTCGCCCAGTGGCCCGTCGATCTGCCGTCGCCACGGCGCATCGACGATCCCGCCGTGGCCTCCCTTGCCAGTGGCATCACCGATCGCTTGCGAGAGGAGATCAGCCGTCATGCGTAGCGACACCGCCGTGGCACCGACCACCACCACGGATGGACTCGCTCGACTGAGCGCTGGCCTGGATGCCCTGGAATCCTCGACTGTGACCAGGTCCTCCCGGTCGCGGCGGATCGTGCGCTCGGTACTGCCGCCGGTACTCGCAGTCGTGGTGCTGCTGGTGGTCTGGTGGGCCGTAGTGGTTGCGAAGTTGCAGCCCACCTACGTGCTCCCCGGGCCGGACACTGTCGCCTCGGCTGTCTGGGCTGGTCTGCGCAGCGGCGAGATCCCCGAAGCGATCAAGAACAGCCTGCTGCGGGCGTTCGTCGGGTTCGGCATCTCGGTGGTGGTCGGCACGGTGCTCGGCCTCTTGTTGGCCAAGGTGGGCTGGCTGCGCCGAGGGCTGGGTCCCCTCGTGACCGGTCTCATGGTGTTGCCCTCGGTGGCGTGGGTCCCGGCGGCGATCCTGTGGTTCGGCATCTCAACCGAGGCCATGCTGTTCGTGGTCATCATGGGTGCCACGCCGTCCATCGCGAACGGACTCGTCAGCGGGGTCGGGCAGATTCCGGTCCTCTACGAGAAGGTCGGTTTCGTGCTCGGTGCCAGGGGACTGGACGCGGTCCGCTTCATCGTCCTACCCGCCGCGCTGCCGGGCTATCTGGGTGGCCTGCGGCAGGGCTGGGCGTTCGCCTGGCGGTCGCTGATGGCGGCCGAGTTGATCGCGTTCTCACCAGCGCTGGGCCTGGGCCTGGGGCAAATGCTCGACCAGGGTCGGGAGTTGTCGGACATGTCGATGGTGATGGCGACGATCATTATGATTCTGGTGGTGGGCATCGCGATCGAACTGTGCGTGTTCGCGCCAATCGAACGCCGCGTGCTGCGCAATCGCGGCCTGCTCGGCACGTCGTCGTAGCCACGCGCGGCACGACAGGTGGCCGCCACTAACCATCGCAATATCAGTCGGCGCACACCTGGGCTGTCTGACTGGCATGATCCACGCATGAGCGACGCACCTGGCCCATCGCAGGCACCCCAACAGCAGGCCAAGCGCAAGACGCCATGGAGCCCGCTTCGGGTTGTGGGGCTGCTCGTCGTGGTGGCGCTCGTCGGCGCCATGGGCTACGCAGTGTTCAAGGTCGTCGCGAACGACCGCGAGGTGGACAAGCGGCAGGCACAACTGGAGCCCTTCTACACACCACCGGCGCAGGTGCCCGACCAGCCAGGTGTGGTGATCCGCTCGGAGCCGATGCCCGAGGTGACCTTGGCGAACGGCACCGCGCAACGCATCCTCTACACCAGTACCAACAGCGACGGCGTCACGATCGCAGTGTCGGGCATGGTGTTCCTCCCGAAGGATCCTGCCCGGCCCGCCCCCGTCGTCGCCTGGGCGCACCCGACGCTCGGCCAGGCCGACAAGTGCGCACCGTCGAGGGCCGCGAACCCGCTCAGCGACACGCAGTCATGGCTCGACGCGATGCTCGGTCGAGGCTGGGTGGTCGCGGCGACGGACTACGCCGGGCTCGGCACCCCAGGGCCGACGAGCTACCTCCTGGGCGAGCAATCGGCGCAGGACTTGGTCAACTCTGTCCGGGCGGCCAAGGCCGTGGCGCAGAGCGTGGCCCAGGCGCAAACCTCCGATGAATGGGTGTTGTGGTCGCACTCGCAGGGTGGCCAGGCGGCGTTGTGGGCTGCCGCCAAGGCACCGCAGATCGCGCCGGAACTTTCCAACCTGGGAGTCGCGGCGGCGGCCCCGGCGGCGGAACTGGCCGAAATCATGGACGCGCAGTGGGACAAGAACGTCGCCTGGGTGATCGGGCCGGAGGCAACTCAGACGTTCGTGGATGCTTACCCGCAGTTGGACGTCCTCGCGCCGCTATCCGCAGTGGCGCGTGAAGACCTGGACGCCTTGGAGGAGCAATGCACCCTGGGGCAGGGGTTGCAGGCCGAGGTCTTGACCACCTTCGACCAGACCTTCTTCTCGACGAACCCATCGCAGGACCCGGCCTGGAAGCAGATCGTCGCCGAGCAAACCCCTCCCGTTCCGCCCGCAGGTGTGCCGGTCCTGCTCGTTCAGGGCACCTCGGACCAGGTCGTGCTGGCGCCCACGAACGCCCTGCTGCAAACTTCCTGGTGCGCTGTGGGTGTCAATATGACGGCTCTGTGGCTCGGCGAGGTCGACCACATGAAGGTCGCCATCAATGGCGGACCGACCGTGGTGCAGTGGGCGGCCGACCGCTTCGCCGGGGTGCCGCAGACCCCCACCTGTGCTTTCCCGCCCCCGGTGACTCCGGCGACGCCCGTGGACTGACGGAGCGTTAGCGAACCCTGGGTCATCCGAAGGGCCAGTCAAGCATGGCCGTTCGTACCATCAAGGGCTGCGGCTGGGCTGCCGATCTTTGAGCCATGAGGGTGCTTCTCGGTGGTATCGGAAGATCGATCGTGGCGGTGGGGGTGGCAGCGGCGCTGACGCTCAGCGGGGGCACTGCAGTGATGGCCGCGCCGCGCGATGTGGTGCAGCCGTCGGCTCCGGTGCCACTGGTGATCAGCGTGAGCCCGGCGGGACGCGACGGCGCCGCCGGCACTCCCGCGGATCCCTTGCGGACGATAACGGAAGCCTGGCAGCGCATCCCCGTCGGCACGTCCCTCACCAGGGGAATCACCATCGCCCTGGCGCCCGGTGAGTATCCCCGCGCCTCGATGCCCCACTACTGGGAGAACCGCCACGGCACCGTCGCCGCACCGATCGTCATCACCAGCGCCGGCGCGCCTCGGTCGGCCCTGCTGCGCGGCGACCTCAACCTCTTCGACGTCGACTACCTGCGGATCGAGGCCCTGCGCATCGTCCCAGGCGGCGACGTCGTGCATTGCGAGCAGTGTGGCAACGTCACCATCTCCCAGTCTGTGCTCGACGGCGGCGGCGCTGCCCATGAGACCTTCAAGGCCAACCAGTCCCATGACCTCACCGTGGTCAACAGCCACCTGCGGGGCGCGTACGAGAATGCCATCGACTTCGTCGCCGTGCAGCGTGCCACGATCGAGCGCAACATCATCTCCGACGCCGAGGATTGGTGCGCCTACGTCAAGGGGGGCTCGACCGCGATCACTGTGCGCGGCAATGAGATTCGCAACTGCGGCACGGGTGGC
>JAUPKO010000040.1 GCA_030837395.1 Actinomycetota bacterium
CGCGACCGGTGTCGAGGGTCTGCAGTGACCTACGTGGGTCCGTCGCCTTCGGGGTGGTCAGGGCCGAATCCGTGCGCGACGACGAACTCAGCGATCGACCCGTACCGGGCCTTGATCACTGTCGTCTCGGCCCTACGATCATGAGTGGCGACGAAGTACCGGCCGGCCTTGGTGGCCTGACCGCATCCGCAGAAGCACAGTCCTGTTGGCTCCACCATGGCTTACTGCCTCCCTGTTGCGCCGTGCGCTGCATTGGACGTGCTCACGTCGCTCAGGGTAGGGCCTGGAACCTCATCGGGGGTCTCTGGAAGCACGGTGAGCAGCTCACCATTGACCGCGTGCTCGTACATGAGCCCGTCGCGACGGTAGCGCACCATCCCGACCCACAGCCCCGCGTCCTTGTCTAGCCACCGCCAGGACAGCAACGTCCCCGGCCACGCTGTCTCGGGCTGGGTGACGGGCAGATCGCCGACCCACGGCAGTGGCGGTGGCCGCTCGATGATCGCCTCCACGAGGACCGATCGTGGCGCGGTCACGGGTGCGGCGGGAAGCCGGTGCCGGCGGCAGCCCATGCCGTGAGGCCCGCTGCCAGGGATCGTGCCAGGGCAGGTTCCAGTCGATTGATCGGGAACGAGGGGCGCTTGCGGTAGTCCTGGGCGCGTATCCCAGCGGGGTCGATGCCGCTCGGCACGTCGATGCTGGTGACGCGCAGCAGGCCCTCGGCCACATCCGGGAAGGCGTGGAAGTCGGCGTAGCGGCATTCCAGTACCGGCCCAGTGGCGACACCGGTGTACAAGATGATCGGCCACTTGCGGCCGATGCCGGCGATGTCGTGGGAGGCGTTCAATGAGGGAGTGGCGGCCTTGCCGCCGAGCACCTGCCACTGGTCCGCCTGGAGCTGGGTGATGAACGCCCGCACCGCGGGCTCGGTGGCGGGGGCGTTCACGGTGCACCAGTCCAGGTACTCCGCGATCGTCCACCGGTGCCGGGCGGTGCCGTCGGCGACCTGCTTGGCGTCGGCGAGCTCGGCCCCGTAGACGCGGGGCATGAGGATCTCGGTGCTGTCGTGGGCCAGCCTTCGGAACTCGATCGCGACCAGCGTGGTCGCGGGCACCGTCATCGCGTTGAGGTACTCCACGATCCGGCGCAGGTCCTCGTTGATCTCATCGACCGCCAGGATGATCCGGAAGCGGCCCGCGGCGAGGTTGTCCGCCAGTGCGGTCAGACCGCCGCCCGCGGTGTCACCGAGGACGTCGGGCAGCGGGGTTCCGCCGCGGGCAATCCACTGGGCGGCGAAGGACTCGATCGGCATCCGCCACAGGCGGGAGGCGTAGTCCAGGACCTGTCCGATGACCTCGCGTCGGACCTCCCTGTTGGCGGCGAGCTTGCACACCACCAGGGTGATCGACCCTTCGGTGTCGACCACGACCAGATCCGCGGGTCCGACTCCGGACTGGAACTCCCGGCACACGGCCGAGTCCCCGGTCACCCCCGGCAGCAGGTCGGGGTGGGCCGCGAGGAGGGCTTGCAGGGCGTCCTCGTCGACGTATCCGCGGGTGGACGGCTCGTTCCACGAGCCGTCCGGTGCCCGGAACAGCACTTGATCAGACACGGGGCGGGCCGTCCTCTCATCGTGGTGCGGGGTGGTCGTCGGTCTAGGTCGCTGCGGGCAGCCCGTGTCCGTGCGGGCAGGGAGCGGTGCGGTACTTACGGCATGAAGGCGGGTGGGATGAGGGCGGCGGTGTCCTGCGGGGCGAGTTCCTCGAGATCGATGTCGCCCTGGAGGAGGTAGCCCATCAGCCGGTCGTCCTCGGTCCAGCCGTCGGCGCGCAGGATGAAGGTGTCGAGTGTTTCAGCGTCGTCGTCGATGTCCATCCGGAAGACGGCGCCGCTGCGGGTCAGCGTGAAGTAGCGGTGGTCCATGGTCATGGGGGCATCCTCTCCAAGAGGGAGCGCGGGCGTCGGGGAGACCGCGCAGGTGGGTGGGTATGTCCTAGAGGCCGGGAAGCGTCGGGGGCTCGCCGGCCCCGGCGGTGCCGCCGGAGTACCGGGGCAGGGGCGGGTCCGTCGGGCGTGGTCGAGGTCGGAGCGACCGGCGTGGCAGGCCCAGTTCGCGGACGATGGACGCGCCGATCGCCTGGGGGCTGCCTTCGAGGATCCCGAACCAGTTTCCCGGGCGGCCGCCGCGTGTGGTCCAGGTTCCGTCGGCGCGGAACTCGACGAGGAGGGTGTCCGCGTCGAGCACGCGGTAGCGCCAGTCGCTGTCAGCGATGTCAGGTGGGTCCCACAGGCCGTCGGCGACGGCAGTGGCGGTCACTCGCCCGTGGGCGAGGTAGCGCAGGATCTCCGTCGCTGCGCCTTCGCACCATCCGTAGACCATTCGCCGGCTCGAGGGGTCTCCCTCGGCGAGTAGGCCCTGCAGGCGGCGGTCATCCTCCATCAGCTCCCGTTCAAGGTCGATGGCGGCCGCCAACATGGCCGTCCACTCGGGCGAGCGCGGGGCCCCTGGGACGCCAGCGCGGCCGCCTGCCGCCTCGACCCGGGGCACGCCGTCCCGGGGATCGTCCCCACGGCCGGTCATGCCCGGCCGCCCATGACGTACCGGTCGATCTCAGTGACCGCGGTGTACAGGGGCCACAGCAGCGCCGGCGGGACGTTCTTGGTCTCGGCGATGCGCAGACACTCCACGTAGTACGTGAGGATCTCACCCGCTGTGCCCTTGAACTTCTTGAACATCGTGAGGCCCTGCTGCTGCAGGTCGGTGACGATGGCGCGGGCGTTGTGGACCTTGTCCGCGATCGACACCAGCACCGCACGCGCGTCATCGGTGGCCTCCAGATGCTCCAGGTAGGCCTCCTTGCGCTCCCAGTAGCTGACCGTCTCCTTCCAATCCTCGTCGGTGGAGTCACTGCACGCCAGCACGATGTCGGCCACGCGGCCGCCGAACCGAGAGCGGATCACGGCCAGCGTCGGCAGGCCCCCACAGTCCTCGACCGCGTCGTGCAACAGGCCCGCGATCGCCTCGTCCTCGCTCCCGCCGGCCTCCAGCACCAGGCTCGAGACGCCCAGCAGGTGGGCGACGTAGGGGATGTCGTTGCCCTTGCGGGTCTGGGTGGCGTGCAGGGCGGTGGCGTACGCCACCGCGGCGGTGTAGCGGTCGGTCAGGACGGTGCGCAGTGCCTCGGTCATGTCGTTCCCCCAGTGGTCGGTGATGTGCTGCCAAACCTGGTACGCCCAACGTCTGATCGATGCGTCATCGTCCCAGTCGATACCGCTGACGTCGACGGCTGCACGCCTGTCCGGTGGGTGTGAACTCGTGGAGCCCATGGGGCCTCCTTCGGATCTCGCTTCCGTCCGGGCTGTCCGGGCGGCGGCTCTTCCTCCGGGGCCACCGACGCGAGGGCGGTTGGCAGGCGGCCAGCCGGAGGGCTTGCGGCCGCGCTTCGTGAGCA
>JAUPKO010000041.1 GCA_030837395.1 Actinomycetota bacterium
TGCAGCATCGCCTCGACGATGCCGCGGGCGAGGTCGGCGCCGTAGGTGTAGTGCCGCACCTGCAGGCCGTCGCCGAGGATATGAAGCGGGTCCTGGCCCTTGATCACTTTCTGCACCAGATCGGGCACGACGTGACTCATGGCCAGCGAGACGTTGCCGCTCATGATCTCGACGTCGCCCGTCGCCCGGCGCTCGCCGATCCCCACGCAGTTGAACGGTCGGCAGATCGTGAACGGGACTTGGTACTGGTCCCAGGCGGCGCGGGCGAAGTATTCGACCGCGAGCTTCTGGAATCCGTAACTGGACAGCGGCGGCGCCACCAGCCGCTCGTCACCTTCCACCGACGGCCACCGATCGGTGGACTCGAACACCATCGACGACGACAGGTAGGTCACCTTCTGAAGTGGACGGCCGGCCGCCATCGTGGCGATCGCGGCATCGCAGGTCGCGGCGATGATTCGCTCGTTCTTGGCCAGCAGGTCGTAGGCGTAGGTGTGGAAGTAGGAGATCCCACCGATCAGCGCTGCGCCGGCGATGACGTGGTCAACGTCGGCCATCAACTCCGTCATCAGTTCGACGTCGCGGGCGTCGCCGTTGACGAACGTGAAATTGGGGTTGTCGTCGTAGGAGCGGACGATCTCGCCGTACTTGGAGAGGTTGTCCAGGCCGACGACCTCGAAGCCGCGGCCGAGTAGCTCGTCTACGACGTATCCGCCGATGAATCCGGCGGAGCCGGTGATGAGAACCTTCACGATCGTCTAAGTCCCTTCGTTGGCCGTGCTGAGGTCTGAAATCTGGGCGGGCGTGAGGGCCCGTCCGTAGGCGAATCGGTACCAGTACAGGTACTGCGGCAGCCATTCGCGCAGTTGGAAGTTGGACTCGCCGAGGTCGCGGTCCAGCCAGATCGTCGGCAACTCGGCGATCGGCAGCCGCAGTCGTCGAGCCTTGGCCGTCAACTCCAGGCCGATCTCGAACCCGGCCCGACTCTCGATGCCGACCTGCCGAACGAAATCGGTGGAGTAGGCCTTGAACGAGTTGGTGGCGTCCCGCGTTCCGACGCCCGCGAATGCGTGTAGCGAGCGGCCCGCGGCCCGCGACATCAGACCCTTGATCTTCGGCCCGCCGATCTGTCGACCACCGGGCATGTAGCGGGAGGCCGCGACGACGACGCAGCCTCGCTCGGACAGCCGGACCATGTCGTCGATGATCCGCACGTCATCGGAGCCGTCGGCCATCGTCACCACCGCCGTGGCGGCGCGGGCGTTGTCGATGCCGAACCGAATCGCGTTGGCGGGCCCCCGGCCGTATTCGCCGACCACCACCCGCACCCACGGGTGCGTCTTGGCGTATTCCTCGACCACCGGGATGGTCGAATCCTCATCGAAGTCGACCACGATCAGGATCTCGTGGGACAGGGTCAGTCCGTCGTCGATTCGCTCCAGGACCGGGGTGATGGCCTCCCCCTCCTGGTAGGCCGGGATGACGATACTGACGCGTGGGTTGTTCACACCAGGTTCCCGTGGCCTCTCAGATTCCAGACGTCGACGACCGGCTTCTCCGTCTGCAGCGTCCGGTACTGCTCGTGCGGCGCGCCGATGATCAGCACATCCGCCTCGGTGAGCAGCCGCTCGACCGGGACGAGAGACGCGTCCGAGGTGACGTAAGGGTCGGTGCACAGTACGTCCACGGCGCGGAACCGAAGGATCCGCCGCAACTTGTAGGACAGCGAAGACCGGGTGTCGTCGGATTCACCCTTGAAGGCCATCCCGAGGATGCCGACCTTCATCGTGGCGAGGTCGTGCTGACGCTCGAGCTGGTCCACGACGTACAGCGGCAGGCCCTCGTTGATCAACATCGCGCTGTGGCCGAGGGCGAAGGAGTTGTTGGAGAACGCGGCCAGCTGCATCGTGTCCTTGAACAGGCTCGGCCCGGCAGCGAAGCCGGCACCGGGCATGTCCGCGGCACGTGGGTAGTTGTGGCTGAGCGCACTCTGGATCCTGGAGAAGTCCAGGCCGGCGTTGTTCGCCATGATCCAGAACTGGTTGGCGGCGGCGAACTTGATGTACCGCCAGGTGTTGGTCATCAACTTGGCGAGTTCGGCCTCTTCCGGCTCCACCGGCACCGTCTCGACGCCGAGGGCCTCGAACAGCGCGTTCGCCCGGAGTCGGACGTCATTTGTGCGGGCTCCGACCAACTGCGGCAACGTGTGGAGTTCCTCGATCGCCTTACCCTCGGCGATCCGTTCGGGACAGAAGGCGACGTCGACCTGCAGGCCCAGTTCCCGCAGCGATCGTTCCACCCGAGCGGTGACACCGGGGAACACAGTGCTGCGGAGGATGATCAGTTGGCCGTCATGGAGGTACTCGACAACATCCTCCAACGCCCGAACCACGGCATTCGGATCCGGGTTCAGATGCTCATCAACCGGTGTACCGATGACTACGACGACCGTGTCCACATCGGACAGATCGGTGGGCTCGGTGGTGGCTCGGAAGGTCCCGGCGGCCAGCACCCGGGTCAGCACGTCGTCGGCGCCCGCCTCCATAAACGGCATCCGGCCTCCCATGACGATGGCCACGGCGGCCGGATCGACGTCGTAGGAGACGACGTCGAGGCCCGCGTCGGCGAGGCAGATGGCCAGCGGCAGCCCGACGTGGCCGCAGCCGCCGACTATCCCTACCCGGCGCATAGCTGGCACCGAACTACCCGCGTCCATCTGCGCACAAACTCCCTCAAGCCTCGGCTATGGGTCGGCGGTTCAGTTGAACCGAAACTCGCACCCACCTGCGGCTCCGTGGGGCCACAGGTAAGCGGCACGAAGACCGCGGGTGTGTCGTTGTGAGTCTACGCACGGCCAGGCATGGCTGGGGCCTCGGGCCGGGCGGTCACGGACCGGCTTGCGAGGGCGCCAGCACGGAGCCGAAGCTGAAGGTGCCAGCGGTGTCGCTCTTGACGACGTCGGCGGGTCGGCACTTACCCTGCGCCATGGTCAGACCGCCACCGGGACAACCCAGCAGTAGCGGGGTCCGGGCCAGCGAGTAGGGCACCCGGTAGCTGATGTCGTCCACTGTGAGTCGCAACGGGTTCAGTGGTTTCAGCAGGCTGCCCTGCAGCTTGCTGAGTGCTGCATTGTCTGCCTCAAAAGTCACGGTGACCAACGACCCGTCGGGCGCGCGCGGCACCGAGACCGACTAAGGGGAGAGGGAAAGGAGCAGCGCGCGCTATCGCAAAATCTGGCTCAGGAACAGCTTGGTGCGCTCGTGTTGCGGATGGTTGAAGAATTCCTCCGGCGCATTGGCCTCGACGATCTGGCCCTCGTCCATCAGCA
>JAUPKO010000422.1 GCA_030837395.1 Actinomycetota bacterium
ATCGGATCTTGGGCGGGAAAGGGTTCCACGTCCCCGGCACCGACGTCGACTTTCGCATTCCGATGTTGGCCGCCGGTGGGATCGTGACCCGCCCGACATTGGCCCTGATAGGCGAAGCCGGACCGGAGGCGGTCATTCCGCTACGCCGCGGCGGGATCGGTTCTGTTGGCGACGCCGGACCCGTCACCCCGCAGCGCCGCGACGTTGGCGCGGTCCGTGGCGGCGATGTCCATATCCACGTCAACGGCACCATCTTCGGGTCGAAAGAGCAGGTGGCCCGCACCGTCGTGGATGCGCTCAACCAAGCCCAGAACCGTGGGCTGCGGCTCAACCTCCGAGCCTCCTAATGCCCGGCGACGAGGTCACCGCCGAAATCGAATTCACCCCAGGTGTCTGGACTGATGTCACCGGCGATGTGCAAGTCAACGTCGATGTGACAATCCACCACGGACGTAACAGTGTCCTAGAATCCGTCGGCCCCGGCACGGCATCGTTCACCCTCGACAACCGTGCCGGTGCCTACACCCCGGGCCATCCCGGTGGACCTCACTATCCGAATGTGCGCCCCAATGTGCGCCTGCGTATCGCTGTCGCCACCGTCGTCTGGTTTGAAGGCTACATAGATGCGTGGACGCCGCACTATCCCGAATCGACCGCGGACCATCCCGTTGTCGAAGTGACCGCCACCGACCGGTTCCGGCTGTGGTCGCGGCGCCTCCTGGAAGACACCCACACCGAAACGGTGCAGGTCGAGTTCGCCAACCCGGCGCTGTACCGGATGGATATGGCGTCCGGTGCGGTGTGCGGCGACATCCTCGGCGGCACTGGTGTCGCCAGGCTGGTGACACCTCGGGCCACGTTCGCCGGTGGTGTCGGCACGGTCGCCTACGGCGCGACCGGCCCGGCCAGGTCCACGGCTGGGGTCACCCTGACTGCGGGCACCAATCCGCAGGTCGGCGCACCCGGCTATTGGGAGTTTGGTGATTCTGGCGCCCCGGCGCTGGTCGTGCCGGGCACGTTCCCGCTCGGCGCAGCCCCGTGGACGTTGGCGTTGTGGATGAACATCGGCGCCTACTATGACAGGACCGGCCCGGACGGGTGGGCGTTGCGCTACACGCAGCAGGTTGCGGCGTGCGGCGACGGTTTGGGTTGGTCGGTGTGGTTGGAGGGCGCCGCCGAGAACGCCATGTACCTGAAACTGATGGACGAAGCGGGCACGTTCTTCGCCACCGGATATGTGGGTGACGTCCGCAACGTTGATACCCATTACGGGATCGTGTGGGACGGTACTGACCTGACCGTCCACGTCAACGGTGGATCATTCACCACTGTCGGCGGCCCGCCTGGGACGACCGCAACAACCAGGTCAGATGTCACTGTCGGGTCGGTGTGGATGCCGTCACGGCTGCGCACCTGGAACACCGGCACCGTCACCGTGTCCGGCATCGTTGTCGCACCGGAGGCGGCCGACTCCGACCAGATGTACGCCCTGTATGAGGCGTGTACGACGGGGTTCGACGGCGAGTATCCGTGGACGCGGGTGCCAAGGATCATGGGATTTGCCGACGTCGACCCCGGCGACTACGTGGTGGACAACGGACCGGCGTACGCGCACGGGTCCGAATCTGCCAGGCTCGGCCCGCTCGACACCGCCGGACGTGACCTGCTGTCGCTGGTGCAGGAAACGGCCACCGCCGAGGGTGGCGTGTTCTACATCCAATCGGACTCCAATGTTGCCCGCTTCGCAGACCGGTACTCCCGCGAGCTGCTGCCAGACTTCCCCGCCTCCACCCTGGGCACCGCCTATGTGATCGACCAGGAATCCGAGACGACCGGCAGCGAATTCGCCGCTGTCATCGAGGACGCCCAAATCGTGAACATGGTGACGATCACCGCATCGGACGGGTCAACGGCGACCGCCACAGACGCGGCGTCGATCACCGCAAACGGGTTGATTTCGGCGTCGGATTCGCTGCTGGTCAATTCGCAGGCGCAGGCCGCCGACGCCGCCAACTACCGTCTCGCCCAGTTTGCGACTCCGCAGCCGCGCATAAGTTCCGTCGCCGTCGACCTGACGACCGGGTCCGGCCTGTATGCCGAAGTGTTGTCGTGGACTATCGGGCAGCGCATCCGCGTCACCGGGCTACCCGCAACGTCGCAGCCCGCCACCCAATTTGAGGGTTTCGTCGAGGGCATGTCGGGCCGGTTCAGTGCCGACGGTGACACGGTCACATTTGATCTATCACCGGTGTGGGGCTGGGCCGTCCAGTTGGATGCCGACGACCTGGGCCGACTCGACACGGACGGGCAAACAGTTGAGGTGGCGTGCGACGCCGACGACACCGCGATCACCGTCACCGAAGGATTCTCAACGGCTGACGAACCGTACGACTTGGACATTGGTGGGGAGCGTGTCACCGTCACCTCGGCGGCTGCCGCCTCCGGTGGGCAGCAGGTTCTTACGGTGACGCGCGGCGTCGACGGCACACCGGCTGTTGCGCACGGCATCGGTACAGCGATCTATCTGGCCCGCAACTTGACCCTCGGACTGTAGGAGATTCACTGTGGCAATACCGACGATGAACACGTTTGCTGCGGGGCAAAGGTGGCGTGCCGCCGACGTCAACAGTCAGGTCCGGGATGCGGTCACGTTCGCATTCACAGCGAAGTCGTGCCGCGCTACTTCGGCGGCGGCCACCAGCATCGCCAACACCACATGGACGTCGCTCACGTTCACGTCGGAATCGTTTGACACGGACGGCTGGCATTCGTCATCAACGAACACTGACCGGATCACCCCGAACCTGCCCGGCATTTACCGTGTCGAGGTCAGTGCGGCGTTCGCCGTGAACGCGACCGGGATGCGTGGTTTGCGCATCATGAAGAACGGTTCCACCGAGGTTGGTGGCGTGCAACGGGCAGCGTCGCCCGCCGGGACTATGTCGCTGATGTATGCGGCGACCACGATCAACGCGAACGGGTCCACGGACTATTTCGTTGCCCAGGCGTATCAGGGTTCCGGTGGGGCTCTCGCGTTGGAAACGTCCGCGACTGCCACTACTTTCATCGTCACTTGGATCGGAGCCTGATGAAGTCTCGTCCCGATAGTCCCGCTATCCTCAGCCTGATCGGTCTCGCCGGGCTG
>JAUPKO010000423.1 GCA_030837395.1 Actinomycetota bacterium
GCAGGTACAGCCGCGAGTAAAATCGGCGTATCCTCCAGACGGCTCGAAACGACGTGCGAGCCGCGGCAATGCGCATCCGCGCCGGCAGAGAGTTGCTCGCGGAGTGGCGGCGCGGAGATGTCCTTGACCACCCCAAGGCGACACAACGGCGCGGGAAACTGCTGGACTACCTCGACCGCCACGATGACGTCCCGCGCAGCTCTTCCGGAGTGAATCTGCCTAAGAACTGGGTATGGGTGCTGGGGAGTGTGGCGGATCACTTTGCTCAACTGCACCTCACCTCGTTCGATGTTGGGGCGTTCGCGGTGCTACTGGTAGGGCTGACAGGACAGAATCCCACCACGATCGCCAAAGCGACCGCTGAACACCACCGCCCCGATGGCCATGCGGGTGGCCCGCCTTCTGCCATGGTCAAACTTGACAAACCCCGCCGCGGACCCGGGCGGCACATGAATGTGGCGCTGACTTCGGTTCCGCCGTGGGCAAGACACGGAATGCCCGCCGGAGACCCCTCAAGCCGCGCAGGTGACACCCTTGACTTGCACACCCCCTTCGGGGTCTACATGCTGCTGGTGGAACTGGCCGCTCCCGCTCGCGTCAGGCTCGATACCGACGCCCTATTCGCGTGGTGGGCGCCCAGAGGCGGCAAGGGCGCCGGCCGCGGCTATCGCACACGCCTTGAATCCAGCCATGTTTTGACCTGGTCCAAGCAGCATCGGAATCTTGACGTCGCTGGTGGGGTGACACTCGCGCGGCTCCGGTTGACGTTCAACGAACTGCAACAACGGCCGGTGGCCCATACCGAAACCACCTTGGCCAACGAGTATTTGGTGCGCAACCGCGGCAATCTCGCTGAATATCAGACGGTGGTTGCCACAACCTTGGCTGAGCAGGTCAAGAAGGCAGACACACGGGCGAGGATGCAGATCCTGTCCGCGGCGGATGTGGCCGAGGCGCGGACCAACCCGACGGCTGTGGCTGCGCGCTACGGGATGGACACCCAAACCCTCGAGCGGCTCCTCGCCGGTGAGCTGAATACGGTACTGGGGGCGTGTGTTGATGGCGTTGAGGGTGATCAGAAGTGCACGGCCTCGTTCATGCTGTGCCTGGGATGCCCCTGTGCGCGAGCGACCCCGGCTCATCTTCCCCTTCAGGTTGCCGTCCACGACGCGCTGCTCACCCGCAAGGCCACCGTCACGCCGCTGCGGTGGGCAACACGCTTCGCCGAACCCTATTACCGGCTTGCAGATCTGCTGGACCTTGCCGGTGGTACAGCGGTCGTTGACGCGCGCGCGGCAGTTACCGACACCGATGCTGAACTTGTCCGGCACTTCCTTGAACGCGACCTGGACATCGCATGACCAACCCTGAAGCGATCGCCGCCGGTACCCCGATCCCGGATCCTCTCCCGGACACCCCAGTGCTGCTCAACCGCAGCATTAATCCAGAGGCCGATCCCGAAACCTGTTCGGTCTACGCCCAGGATCGGTGGAACCTCACCCCCGGAACGTTCGAATCTCATGTAGAAGCGTTCGGCCTGAACTTCACGGCGGTTCCGGCGCAGTACAGGGCTGCCGTCAAACGCTACTTCTGGTGCCTGATCAACATCGACGCGCCACGACGGCAACGCGGGGGAACGGTCCGCCGATTAGCGCTCCGCTCAATTCAATTAGCGTTTAGGGCGTTCGGTGCCTTTGTGCGTTGGCTGCACACCAACGGAATCCACGGATTCGGCGCGGTGCGCCGTGAGGACCTGGAGCGCTACCTCAGCGAGGTGCTCGCCGCCGATGTCAGCGTCAATACGAAACGAGACTTGCTGGGCGAGGTTGTGCGTTTTTGGGGCTATCGGCTGCTGCTTCCCGAAGACATCCGACTGCCGGCATGCCCGCCATGGGACGGAGCAGACCTCCGTGATCTGCTCGGCGACCCGGCCACGCCGGGGGTGAATCGGACACCGCGCATCAACACTGACACCATTGATCTGCTCCTGATGTGGGCGCTGCGATTCGTCAACGACTTTTCCCAAGACATCACCGCCGCCTTCCACGACCATCTCGCTTTGTGGCGATACGGCGCCGAAGTTCGCGACACAAATTTGCGGAAACAATTCCCGCGTCAACGTCTCACGACCGCAGCGGCGCAGGACTACCTGGACCGTCTGCGGCGCAGCGGCGGCACACTCCCAGGGCGTCGCACCGAAGACGGGGAACTCGAAATCGACTACCCGCACCTGGTTCGGGTCCTCCAGGCGAGCGCCCAAGCGTTCTATCAAGGCGTCATTGCCCCGAACCTAAGTTCCGGTACCCGTGAGATTTTCGAGAAGTCCGGGATCGCAGTCAGCGATCATGTCCCCGTCGGGGCACCGGTCACCGGGATCATTGACGATGTCCCGTGGCGTCACAAACAGATCGGGTATTCCGAAGCGCGGCCCATAGCCGCGCTCTTGCGGACCGCCTGCTTCATCGTCATCGCCTATTTGTCGGGCATGCGCCCCGGCGAGGTGTTGAACCTCCAGAGGGGATGCGTGTCCCGCGACCCCGCAAGTGGCATCTGGATGATCGAGGGCCGCAAGTTCAAGGGAGCCGTCGACAGCAAGAGGGAGAAAATCCCCCAGGGGGAGATCCGCGCGGACCCGTGGGTCGTCGTCGAAGAGACAGCACGCGCGGTCGAGGTCCTCGAAAACCTCCACGACCAACCACTGCTGTTTCCCAACCAGCTCAACCCCTCCGCCACCTACGGAGATCCAGGAGTCCGCCCCGGTAGCGGTCGCACGAGCACCCGAATGGGGGACGACATCAAGGCGTTCGTGGAGTGGGTGAACGCTTACGCCCGCGAAAGCGGCCGCGACGGCGATGTCATCCCGCCCGACCCCGAGGGCGCGATCAGCCCTTCGCGGTTTCGCCGGACACTCGCCTGGCACATCGTCCGCAAACCGCGGGGTTTGATTGCAGGGGCAATCCAATACGGGCACGTCCACGTACAAATGACTCTCGGCTATAGCGGCAGCTATCAGTCCGGATTTCCCGACGAGAAAGCTTTCGAGGACTGGCTGTACCGACTTGAGCTCTTGAGCGACGACTACGACAATCTGCGGTCCGGCGAGCACGTTAGTGGACCCGCCGCCTCGGTCTACCGCAGCAGGGTCGAAGCCGCCCACCACAAGTTCGGCGGCCGC
>JAUPKO010000424.1 GCA_030837395.1 Actinomycetota bacterium
ACCGCCCACCGGGTAGTAGCCGCCGCGGAAGTAGTGACTGGTCACCAAGGCGTGCATGGCGAAGCTGGAGTCGGCCGGTGGGAGGCCATAGTCGCCGAGTTGAGCGGTGAGGACCGCGATCAGTCGTGGGTCGTCGGTGAGTTCGGCGAGCACCTCACGAGTGGTGCGGTCCGACCAACGCCGAAACCGCCGCTGCAGCAGCGGACCGACCACGGCTGCGACCGGGCCGGGCAGTGCTTTGGCGGCCTGGAACGGCATCATGGCCGAGGCCGCGTCATGAACTGCCGCGAAGTATCCGTCAATCGCAGACTCCTGCCCCGGGAACCGGGCCAGCAGCATCGCGCGCAGGTTGCGTCGACCCTTGGGTAGGTCGTAGATATCGCCGTCGATGATCACCCGGTCGTACACCTCGCCCATGTCAGCCCATTCGATGGGCTGGCTGCAGATGTCGTCGAACACCCGGCGGATCGGCGACCCGGGCTCGAGGCCGCCGAGGTAGTGCAGGCCGACGTCCCAGTCGTAGCCGGGCCGGTGGAACACGTGCGTGTACCCGCCCGGCGTGTAGTGCCGCTCGAGGACCAGCACTTTGCGGCCGCCGTGCTTGGCCAACAGCGCGGCGCACGTCAGCCCGCCGATGCCGGAACCGATCACGATGGCGTCGTACGGTTCGGTGACGGGGTGTCGTTTGTAGGACTGGGCAAGGCGTCTGGGCATCTGCGCACTCCGATCCGAGGCGGTGCCGCTGCGGGCTACGCCGCTCTCAACCACCGTAGTGCAGGTGTCCGGGCGGCTGGCCGAGGGCGGGCTTGTTGTTCGGGTGGGACGGGCGCGCGGATGGGCCTAGGCTGTCGACCATGGGTAACGATGACGTACGTGAAGCCGTGCTCGACTCCGCGCGGGCGGCCTTTCACGCCCGCGGCTACATGCGCACGACGGTTAAGGGGGTAGCGGCGGCGGCCGGGGTGGCGCCGTCGGTCGTCGGCAAGTACTGGGGGTCGAAGGACCAGTTGTTCGCGGCGGCCATGAAACTGCCGTTCGACCCGGCAACTGCGGTTCCGCAGCTGGTTGCCCCTGGTCTTGACGGGATGGGGGAGCGACTCGTCCGGGTGACGCTGGACACGCTCGGCGACGAGGAGAACCGGGAGGACCTGATAGCGCTGTTCCGGGCCGGTGCCTCCGGGGCGAAGGCTGCGGCGGGGGTGAAGGACTTCTTCGAACAGTCAGTGCTTGACCGGCTGGCCAGGTCGATTGGTGTGCCCGATGCTCGGCTGCGGGTTGGCCTGATCTCCAGCTACCTGATCGGTATCGCCGTCAGTCGCTACGTCACCAAGTTGGAACCGCTGGCTTCCATGTCCGAGGATGATCTGGTCCGCGTGGTCGCGCCCACGATCCAGTCGATGCTGGATCCATCCACACCACTGCCCGGCTCCACCGCGGGCAAGTCCAAGTCCAGCAGTTCGTCGAAGTCCAGTTCGACGAAGTCCAGGTCGAGTGGCTCAGGTTCGCGTTCTGGGTCCGGCCGCGGCTCCAGCTCGTCAGGTTCCTCGAGTTCTTCCCGCTCCTCGGACGACGATTCCTGATTCCGAGAAGGAGGCCTCTGTGATCCGTCGGGTGCTGTTGTCTGCGTCCCGCAGCGAGACGTTGCACCAACTGTCCGTCAATGCGCCGGTCGCGCGCAGTGTCGTGAAGCGGTTCATCGCCGGTGACACCGCACCGGAGGCCGTGGCGGTGGCGGCAGAGCTGGCGTCGGCGGGACTGATGTCCACCATCGATCACCTCGGTGAGGACACCTTGACGATCGAGCAGGCGGACGCCGTGCGGGAGGCATACCTGGAGTTGCTGGCGGCGCTTGCCGCGACCGGCCTGGGGGCAGCCGCGGAGGTATCGGTCAAGCTGTCGGCCATCGGTCAGGCACTCCCGCGGGATGGGGTGGCGATCTCCACCGAGAACGCGCTGCTGATAGCCGATGCGGCCAAATCAGTCGGCACAACGGTCACGATCGACATGGAGGACCACACGACCACCGACCGCACGCTGGCGACGGTGGCTGCTCTGCGGGCTGAGTTCCCGAGCACCGGCGCCGTGCTGCAGGCCTACCTCCGCCGGACGGAGGCCGACTGTCGCGACCTGGCCGGGCCGGGATCCAGGGTGCGGTTGTGCAAGGGCGCGTACAAGGAGCCGGAGAGCGTGGCCTTCCAAGGCCGCTCCGAGGTGGACCTCAGCTATGTCCGGTGTCTGAAGGAACTCATGGCAGGCGAGGGCTATCCGATGATGGCCACCCACGATCCGCGACTGATCGAGGTGTCCGAGGCGCTGGCAGTTCGGGCGGGGCGTCGCCCCGACCAGTACGAGTATCAGATGCTGCTGGGCGTCCGACCTGATGAGCAGCGCAGGCTCGCGGCCAACGGCGAGCAAGTGCGCGTGTACGTTCCCTACGGCGCCGAATGGTACGGCTACATGGTGCGGCGAGTAGCCGAGAAGCCCGCGAACCTGGCACTGTTACTGCGATCCCTAACCAGCTCCAAATAGGAGGCCCTGTGGTGCCCGAAATGGTGCGCGAACCAGCCGTCGTGGCGGTGTTCGGAGCGGGTGTGATGGGTGAGGCGTTGATCGCCGGCCTGACCCGCGGCGAGACTCCCGCCACGCCACCGGGCACCATTCTGGTGGCCGACCGAGTCAAGGAACGGGCCGAGAAAGTGGCCGCGAAGTACGGGGCCGTGGCCGCCACCATCGAGGAGGCGGCGGCCCGCGCCGACACCGCGGTACTGGTCGTCAAACCGCAGGATATGGCCGCCCTGCTCGGTGCGATCAGCCCGTTGTTGGGCAAGGACTCGCTGGTGGTGTCGCTGGCGGCGGGGATCACCTGCAACTTCATCGCCGATCGGTTGCCGCAGGGTCATCCGGTGGTGCGGGTGATGCCGAACACGCCGGCGTTGGTCGACGAGGGGATGTCGGCGGTGGCGCCGGGGCCGAGTTGCGACGAGGAGCACGGCGCCGAGGCGGTCAGGTTGCTCGCCAGTGTCGGGAAGGTGATCACGGTGCCGGAGTCCTACCTGGATGCGGTGACCGCCATCTCGGGGTCGGGGCCGGCCTACATCTTCTATGTTGTCGAGGCGATGATCGAAGCCGGTGTGCTGCTGGGATTGCCGCGGACCACCGCAAATGAGTTGGTGGTCCAGACACTGCTCGGAGCGGCGGTGATGTTGCGCGACACCGGCGAGCATCCGACGGTGCTGCGAGAGAACGTCAGCTCGCCGGCGGGGACCACGGTGGCGGCCATCCGGGCTCTTGACGACCACAAGGTCCGGGCCGCATTCATCTCGGCGATGGAGGCCGCGCGGAACCGCTCGGCGGAACTGGCGGGTGGGGCATGAGTGCTGGCCGCCGCTGTGGCGAAGGATCATGACAGGCCGGGCGGCTTTCATCTGGGACGACGAACTACGGAAGTACGACTTCGGCCCCGGGCATCCGCTCGCGCCGGTGCGCCAACAACTGTCCTACCGGTTGATGCGCGATTTCCACCTGCTCGACGCGGAGAACGTGGACTTGATCGCGCCGGTGGCGCCGGCCACTCTCGGTCAGATCCTGCGGGTGCATTCGGCGGAGTTCGTTGCCGCGGTGCAAGCCGCCTCGGCGGATCCGGGTGCCGCGAATCATCGGCGCGGTATCGGGACTGAGGACGTGCCGGCCTTCGCCGGGATGCACGAGGCGGCGGCTCATGTCGCGGGTGCGTCGCTGGCCGCGGCCGCGGCCGTCGCCGGCGGCAAGTACGACCACGCCGTCAATATCTCCGGTGGCCTGCACCACGCGGCCCGGGAGAACGCCAGCGGGTTCTGCATCTACAACGACATTGCAGTCGCCATCGGCTGGCTACTCGACGAGGGCTTCACCCGAATCGCATACGTGGATGTCGATGTGCACCATGGCGACGGGGTGCAGTCCATCTTCTGGGATGACCCGCGGGTGTTGACGATCTCGCTGCACGAAACCGGCCGCACGCTTTTTCCTGGCACCGGGTTCCCGGAGGAGATCGGTGGACCGGGTGCGCTCGGTACCGCAGTCAATCTGGCGCTACCGCCAGGTGTCGGCGACGAGGAGTGGCTGCGCTCGTTCGAGGCTGTCGTGCCGGCGGCAGTGGCCGCCTTCGAGCCTCAGATCGTGGTCTCCCAGCAAGGCTGCGACAGTCACCTGGATGACCCGCTTGCCCACCTGGCGCTGAGCGTCGACGGCCAGCGCCGCTCCTACCAGCACATCCACGAGTTGGCGCACACACATGCCAACGGCCGGTGGATCGCCGTCGGTGGCGGCGGGTACGAGTGGTTGGAGGTGGTGCCGCGCGCGTGGACCCACTTGGCAGCGATCGCGTTCGGCGCACCGATCGCGCCGGACACTGACCTGCCGGTCGGATTCACGGACTTCGTGATGCGGGCCTTGGGCCGGACCGCGCCCGCTCGGATGACAGACGGCCGAGTGATCCCGGAGAGTTGCTGGGACGGCCGGATCAGTCCGGAGAACATGATCGATCGGGCGGTGCTGGCGACCCAAAAAGCGGTGTTCCCGCACCTCGGCATCGATATCGACGACTGGCACCTCAACTGACGCAGCGCCGCTTGACCGGGTGCGCTCCACCTGATGGCGGTGTGGTTGTGGCCCGAAGGGTCAGAAGTTGTCGGAAAGCCTGCCTCAACGGCCTTGGGG